>JANXWI010000538.1 GCA_025351205.1 Deinococcus sp. | reverse complement strand
CGAGGCACAGGTCCGGAAAACAGGCACGGAGATTGACCACCGCAGTCGTTCTCCTGCCTGTTCCCGGCTGCCCTGTGTCATCAGGCGGTCATGTGGAGGGCAAAGAGGCGGTTGTGGAGACCACTTCAGCATGGTTCACAGAGTAAGGGGGCTTACAGTGCCTTGCGGTGTCTGCGCCCAATCTTAACCATACATTCATGAACATTCCCGATCACTGGATTGTCGATCTGTGCGTGGTGAACGGTCACGTCCAGATGGCGCTCGCTTTGTGCGCCGACGCGCCTGAAATCGGTTCCATTTTGGTCACCGAAAGTTACGACGCGTGGGAAACCCTTGAGGTGCTGAGGCTCGCCAGTCTGCACATCGGCAGTGTACTGGCCGTGCGCCTGATCGAACCGGACCCTTACCGTGCCTGACAGTCGGCCAGGAAAACCAAGGTGCGCCGCTCCTCGGGCAGAGGGGCGTCGTCAACAGACGCCGGCGAGTGTTCTGTCCCTCCCCGATCTGTCCCTCCCCGACGCCGGACCAACCGACGGGTCCAGGGCAATCGACGGTTGGCAGCTGTACGCCGTCTGGGCACGCTGGTCGGCGGCGTCCGTGAGGATGTGGGGCCTCCTCCAGCAGCTTGTCCAGGACCGCACCGTTCAGGTGCCGGCTATCGACCTCGAAGTCAGTCAGAACCCGGAAGAGGTCCGGAGGCTCGGCATCACGCTCGTTCCCTCGCTGGTCCTGATTCACAACGGACGTGAAGCGTCGCGCCTCACGGGAGAGGTCGGAGCGGTGACCGTCACGTCCTGGATGCAGGCGGCCATGGAGACCGTCTGATACGGCTTGCGGTCAACCCGTGAGCCTGTACCGATTCTGCGTACCCGACTACCAGCCATCAAAGCAGGTGGGGCAGCGCAAACCGATGCAGACGACCATGATTGTTAATCCACATCAGTTCCAACGCGCCTGGGGCAACAGAACCGAGAAAACTATCCTCTGAAAGATTTTCCCTAAAGTGCGTGGCTTACAACCAGCGTTCTGGGACAGCCGATGAAAGGCGGTCAGCTCGGCGGCAGAATGATGACAGATGCTCTGGGGCACGTCATCTTGAAACGGTCATCTGGACAGACCTAAGGCAGTTGTCCGAACTCCGCTGCCGAAATAACAGTCTTTCGTCAGCTCCATTGTCTTCTTGGCGTGAACAGCGCCGCTGGCGACGCTACGCCGCTTGGGCAGAACGGACGCGCTTGAGCACGCCTGCCCGCTCCAGTCGGTCAAAATGAAACTGCCATTTTGACAAATGCTCTAAACCTTGATCAACCCAATGCGCTCCAGATCGGCAATCAGCGAGCGCAATTCCTGAACAGCCGCGCTCAGAGGGACCGCCGGAAAAAAGTCCGACCACAGGCCTGCCGCGTGTCTGGCCACCAGCGCCCACTCACGGGCCAGCCCGAGCGTCGGGGCCGCGAGGGCAGCGTCCAGTGCGCCCGGCTGCACCATCCAGCACTGCTCCAGCCGCCCAGGGTCGGCCAGGGGCCTGTTCCAGGCGGCCCGCAGCGCGGCTCCAGCTCCGGCGGCGGCCCGCAGTTCTGCCGCGCCCGGCACGGTCCAGCAGCCCCCGCCCGCCTGGAGGTCGCGCCACTCTCGCAGCTGGCTCGACAATCCGGTCTCGACCCGCCCGCAGTCGCGCGCCGAGGTCCAGACCCGCACCCGTGGGCAATGCCGCACCCGCAGGTCGAGGCGGCGCACGGCCTGCACCAGCGCCACGTCTTCCAGGCAGCGCACCTGCGGCCAGGCCCCGAGCTGCTGCCAGGCCGACAGACGCAGGCCCAGATTGGCCCCGAAGTGCTGGTGGTGACGCGGCCAGGGGTCGTGGGGGTCGGGGTCCAGCAGGCTGCTCAGGCGAGCCGACAGCAGGTGGTAGGCGGCGTCCTGGAGTTGCAGGCGGCGAAGCCCCGCCGGAAGCTGGGCACGCTCGCCGGGCAGGGTCAGGATGCGGCCCCCCACCAGATCGGCCCCGCCCCAGACGGGCGAACCGTGAGCATCCGGAGCGCGGGGGCCTGGGCTGTCTGGACCCGCACCATCCAACCCTGTCCCGTGCAGCGCCAGGCGCATCCGGGCGGCCCAGTCGGGGGCGGGCACGGTATCGGCGTCGGTGCTGGCCAGCAGGCCCTGCGGGTGACCCCCCAGCCGCGCGGCGGCCAGTTCCAGCGCCCGCCCCCTGGCCCGGCCCACGTGCGCGTGTTCGGCTGGAAAGTCCTCCTCGATCACCTCGGCGTTCAGGTTCAGGCCAGCCAGCACGCGCCTGGCCTGCGCCGCCGTGTTGTCGGTGCAGTTGTTCGCCAGCACGACCACGTGAAGGCTGCGGCTGGTCTCGCCGTACTGCGCGGCCAGCGCCGTGAGGGCCGCGCCGATGCGCTCGCGCTCGTTGCGGGCCGGGACGGCGACCACCAGGGGGGGCACCAGGGGGGCCAGCAGGGGGGCGACTGGATCCCGAGCTGCACGATACCCAGCTGCACGGAGCGGCAGAGCAGGCGTCCAGTGTCCAGCCTCCGGGGGCCGAATGATTTTCAGCGCCCGTGTCTCGACTTCTGAAAGCTGAGTTCTCAACGGACTCATCTTCAACCGAGAAGCTTCCTGATCGGACCACGGGCCGTTTCCAGCCCCGCGCCGTACACCAGGTGCGAACCGCTCTCCCAGGCCACGGCGGCGCGCGGCAGCTGCCAGGGCCAGCGCTGGAAGCCGGTGGCCGGAACGGCGGTGGCGTGGGTCAGCAGATACATCACCGCCCCGGCGGGCACACCCAGGCCCCGCGTCACGCCCGGCTGCACCTCGGCCAGCGCCCCGTAGACCGCGCCCAGCGAGGCCCCCAGCGCGTAGTGGACCACCTGCTGCAAGGCCAGCGTCTGCTTTCTGCTGAGCGTGGCGTCGGCCAGTTCCTCGGCGGCAGTCCGCAGCATCACGGCGGGCGGCATGTTGTCCAGGTGCCCGGTGGGATCGGCCCCCACCATTTCCTTCTGGGCGGCAGTGGGCGGCCAGACGCCCTCGGCGACCTTCTGGAGCGGCGGCTCGGCCAGCGCCTTGAGGAAAGCGGCCAGCACCCCGGCCAGGGCACCGGCCAGCGCCCCTTTGAAGAGGTTTTCCTGCCGGGTCAGAGTGAACACGGATGTCGACATGGCCCAGTCTATAAAACCGGACCGGCAGTCTGAGCTTCTGGCCGTAAAGCGGAGGTTGCGACGACGTTCATACCCTCTTGGGGCGGCGTTCATGAAATTCAGCCCCTGCACCTGCCTTTATCCTTCTCTCACGTGGTCAGTTAGGGTACGTTTCAGACCGCGCGGGGCCGAGACACTGGGCGCAGATGAGTGATGCAGATGAGTGACGCAGATGAGTGACCCTGACCGCCTGATCGCAGGCCAGCTGCTGACAGGCGCGACCCGCGAGGTGCTGGCCGCCAGGGTGGCCGGGGCGCGGCTGCCCTACACGCCCACGCACTTCAGCGTTCAGCAGTTCGCGCTGCTGGAAGAACTCAGCCGCCTGCTGGTGCCGCACGACCCGGCCACCCTGCCGCTGGCCCGCGCTGTCGATGCCCGGCTGACGCGCGGCGACGCCGACGGCTGGCGCTACGACGAGCTTCCGACCGACGCCGAGGCCTACGGCATGCTGCTGCTGGCCCTGCCGGCTGATTTTCAGGCCATGCAGCAGGGGGCACAGACTGAGGCCGTGACCCGGCTTCAGCGGCAGCACCCGCGCGTCTTCGAGGACCTGCTGGCCGAACTGACCGAAACCTACTACGCCCACCCCGTCAGCCAGCTGGGCATCGGTTACGTGGGCTTCGCCGACGCCCGTGGCTGGAGCCTGACCGGGCTGGACCAGCTCGATCCGCATGAACAGGAAGCGCTGGAACAGGCCGGGCGGCAGCCGTGACGCGCTCTACAGATGCAAGCCTGCCCACCCACGCCGACGTGGTGGTGATCGGCACCGGGGCCGGGGGAGCGCCGCTGCTGGCCCGGCTGGCGCAGGCAGGCCTGAAGGTGGTCGCGCTCGAAGCGGGCGTGCGGCACCCGCCTGCGGGCATCGCCACCGACGAGGTGTCGCAGGCGGGCCTGTTCTGGATGGACGAACGGCTCTCGGCAGGCGCAGACCCCGTCGCCTTCGGGCGCAACAACAGCGGGCGCGGGGTGGGCGGTTCGACCCTGCACTACACCGCCTACACGCCGCGCGCCCAGCCCGACGACCTGCGGCTGTACACCGAGTTCGGGCAGGGGCACGACTGGCCGCTGGAATTTGCCGAGCTGGAGCGCTACTACGACCAGATCGAACCGTTCCTGGGCGTCTCCGGCCCCGCCGAGTACCCCTGGGGACCGCCGCGCAGGTCGCCGTATCGTCACCCGCCGCTGCCGCTGAACGGGGCCGCCGAGCTGATGCAGCGGGGCTGCGCCGAGCTGGGATTGACGACCAGCCCAGCGGCCAACGCCGCGCTCAGCCGGGGGCAGATGCAGGAGGGCTACGGCGAACGCCCGGCCTGCACCAACCGGGGCTTCTGTCAGGCGGGCTGCTCCACCGGGGCCAAAGCCAGCCTGGACGTGACCTACCTCGCGCTGGCCGAACACCACGGGGCGCGGATTCTGGACGGCAGCTACGTCACCGGCTTCAGGCGAGAAGGGGACCGACTGACCGGGGTGGAATACCAGCGTGGGGGCGAGACTTGCTTTATCGGCGCAGACACGGTGGTGCTCAGCGCCGGGGCCGTCGAGACGCCGCGCATGCTGCTGCTGCACGGCCTGGCCAACAGCAGCGGGCAGGTCGGGCGCAACTTCATGGCGCACACCGGCGTGCAGCTGTGGGGCCAGTTTCCCGAGTCGGTGCGGCCCAACAAGGGCATCCCGGGTTCGTTGATCAGCGAAGATACCCACCGGGTCCCTGGACTGGTGGGCGGCTACCTGCTGCAATCCATCGGCGTGATGCCCGTGACCTACGCCACGCAGTACACGCGCGGCACCGGCACCTGGGGACAGGCGCTGCACGACCATATGGCCGCCTTCAACCACGTGGCGGGCATCAATATCCTGGGCGAATGCCTGCCCTACGAGCACAACTACCTGGAACTCTCGGACGAGCTGGACGTGCGCGGGCTGCCCAAGCCGCGCGTGCATTTCAGTTTCGGCGACAACGAGCGGCGCATGACCGAGCACGCCGAGGCCCTGATGCGGCAGATCTGGACGGCGGCGGGGGCAGGGCCGATGTGGGCCTTCCCACGCGCGGCCCACACCATCGGCACGGCCCGCATGGGCAGCGACCCAGAAACAAGCGTGGTGGACCCCTACGGCAGGGCGCACGACCTGGACAACCTGTACATCTCCGACAACTCGACCTTTCCCAGCGCCCTGGCGGTCAACCCCGCCCTGAGCATCATGGCGCTCAGCCTGCGTACCGCCGACCACCTGCTGGAGCGGGCGGCCCGAGGAGACCTATGACCAGTCCAGACGCAACCCATTCAGACGCCATCCAGACCCAGGCCCGCCTGCCCGTCCTGCCGCCCCATGTGCGCGTCGGGTACGCCGTGATCGGACTGGGCGAGCTGACCGAGGAGCAGCTGTACCCGGCCTTCCACCTGTCGGGCCAGTCGCGCCTGTGCGCCCTGGTCACCGGCAACCGTGAGAAGGCGCTGGAGCAGGCCGAGCTGCTGGGCCTGAGGCCGCAGGACGTGTACGACTACGATCACTTCGAGGAACTGAAAGACCGCCCGGACGTGCAGGCGGTGTTCATCGTGCTGCCCAACTCGCTGCACCGCGAGTACACCGAGCGGGCCGCGCGCATCGGCAAGCACGTGCTGTGCGAAAAGCCGCTGTCGGTGAGCGTGGCCGACGCCGAAGCGATGGTCCTGGCCTGCAAGGCGGCGGGCGTGCTGCTCATGACGGCCTACCGCATCCAGTACACGCCGCACCACCAGGCGGCCCGCGAGCTGATCCAGGGGGGCACGCTGGGCAAGGTCAAGATGATGGCAGCCATCGACGTGCAGACCGAGCCGAACGAGGGCCAGTGGCGGCTCAAGCGCGACCTGGCGGGCGGCGGCAGCCTGCTCGACGTGGGCCTATACTGTCTGAACACCGCCCGCTACCTGAGCGGCGAGGAACCCTATGAGGTCTTCGCCTACACCCACAGCACGCCCGGTGACGAACGCTTCGGCGAGGTCGAGGAGAGCGTGAGCTTCACCCTGCGCTTTCCCAGCGGCCTGATCTCCAGCAATTTTTGCAGCTACGGCACGTCCAAACACCGCTCCCTGCGGGTGCTGGGCGAGAAGGGCAACCTGCTGCTCGACCCGGCCTTCGACTACACCAGCCTGCGCCTGATGGTGGACACCGAAACCGAGGTGCGCGAGACGCTGATCAGGGAGACAGACCAGTTCGCGCTGGAACTCGATCATTTCTCGGGCTGCGTGCTGAGCGGCGAGGCCCCGTTTACGCCCGGCGAGGAGGGGGTGCAGGACCAGCGGATCATGGAGGCCATCTACCGGAGCGCCCGCGAGGGCAGGCCGGTGCAGCTGGAGCGCCTGGAGGGCCGCGACCTGTTCCGGGGCAAGAAGCCCGCCCAGATCGAGCGGGAACGCGCCTGATGTCAGAAGGGTTTCTGGACATCCTGAAGGCGGCCAGCCTGGACGATTCTGCCGACAGCTACGGCGGCGCGGCGGGTCGGCACGGCGACGGCCTGCCCACCGGGACGCCCAACAACTTCATGTTCGCCACCGGCATCGAGTGTTCCGACCCCGTGGTGGGCGAGGGCCGCTTTCGCCGCGACCAGATGGCCGAGTGCGGCCACTACGAACACTGGCAGCAGGATTTCAAATTGGTGCAGGACCTGGGCCTGAAGTACCTGCGTTACGGGCTGTCGTACCACCTGACCCACCTGGGGCCGGGAAAGTACGACTGGACCTTTGCCGACGCGGCGCTGGGCGAGCTGAAGCGTCTGGGCATCACCCCGATTCTCGATCTGCTGCATTTCGGGGTGCCCGACTGGCTGGGCGATTTCCAGAACCCGGCGCTGCCGCTGCATTTCGCCGAGTACGCTGCTGCTGTGGCGCGGCGCTACCCCTGGATCAGGTTTTATACCCCGGTCAACGAGATCTATGTCACGGCCCGCAGCAGCGGCCTGGACGGCGTCTGGAACGAGCAGCTGAAATCTCCGGCGGGCTTCGTGACGGCCATGAAGCACCTGTCGGCGGCCAGCATCCTGGCCTGTCAGGCCATCGTGCAAGTGCGGCCCGACGCCGTGATCGTGCAGTCGGAGAGCGCCGAGTACCTGCACGACGTGTCGGCGATTCCGCGCCCCGAGATCCATCTGCACAACCGCCTGAACTGCGCCGCGCTCGACCTGCTGTACGCCCACGCCCCCGACGCCGACGTGCTGATGTACCTGATGGACGGCGGCCTGACCCGGCCCGAATTCGACTGGTTCATGAAAGGTGAGCCGCCCGGCCACCAGATCGTGGGCAACGACTACTACGGACGCAACGAGCAGATGGTGATGCCCGGCGGCGAGCGGCTGCTGGCCGAGGACGTGCTGGGCTGGCGTGAACTGGCGCGGCGTTTCTACCGGCGCTACCGCAAGCCGGTGATGCACACGGAAACCAATTCCTTTGATCCGGACACCAACCCGAACTGGCTGTGGAAACAGTGGGTCAACGTGATGCAGCTGCGGCGCGAGGGGGTGCCGGTGGTGGGCTTCACCTGGTACTCGCTGACCGACCAGATCGACTGGGACACGGGCCTGGCCGAGCGCAACGGGCGGGTCAACCCGGTGGGCCTGTACGACCTGGCACGCAATCCCAGGCCGGTGGGCGACGCCTACCGAGAGCTGCTCAAAAACTTCGGCGGCGTCAGCCTGCTGCCGCACGGCGAGATGTTCGACCTGACAGACCAGCCTGCCAGCCTCAAGGTCGAGGTGTGACGCCGACCCTGGTGCTGCTGCACGGCTTCGGCACCTCGGCGCGGCTCTGGGACGCCGTGCTGCCGCTGCTGGGCGGCCCGGCGCTGGTCCTCGACCTTCCGGGCTTCGGAAACTCGCAGGATGAGCGGTACCCGGTGGGCGGCATGGCGGACGCCGTACAGGAGCGGCTGGCGGGTCTGGACAGCTTCGTGCTGGTGGGCCACTCGATGGGAGCCAAGGTGGCCGCCGTGCTGGCGGGCCGCCGCCCAGCGGGCCTGCAAGCGCTGCTGCTGATCGCGCCCTCGCCGCCTTCGCCCGAGCCGATGAGCGACCAGGACCGCGCAGACCTGAAGGCCGCCCACGGCCAGCCGGAGCGGCTCAGGCAACATTACGAGAAAATCACCCGGCTGCCGCTGACCGAGCAGATGATGGCCCAGCTCGTCTCCGATGGTCTGCGGGCCAGCCCCGCTGCCTGGAACGCCTGGCCCGACTCGGGCAGCCGGGAGGATGTGGGGACCGGGGCGGCAGGAATCATGGTCCCGGTCACGCTGCTGACCTCGCTGGCCGATCCGGTCATCACCCCGCAGGTGGTGGCAGAACTGCTCAAACCCGTCTTCCCGCAGGCCAGCTTTACGCACGTTCAGGGAAGCGGCCACCTGCTCCCACTGGAACTTCCGGCAGAGGTGGCCGCTTCGGTGCAGGCGGTGTGCGCCGAGGATCCGGCCTGACGCTGATGGCTGAGCGGGCTGAAAGCAGACCTGGAACGATGTTGCGGAGTAAGTAAAGTTTCGGAGATCAGTGAGCTGGCGGGTGTAGACCGGGTCATGTTGCCCGGTGGCCCCCTCTCCCCGCTGCTTCATCCTCTCCCTCCGGGCGATCAAGCGTCCTCAAGCGGGCAGGCATGCCCAGGCGCGTCTGTTCTGCTCTGCCAAAGAGGGGCGCTGCTCTGGTCAAGCGGCGAAGCGTCCTCATGGGCGCTGTTCTCGCCAAAAAGACGTTGTACCAGTCTCCCACAAGGGGCGAGGGGAACGGCCCCAGGCCCAGATCACTCAGCCGCCAGCCGCTTATCGGCTCCCTCCCAGCTTCAGTCAGAGCCGACCCGGCAGCGTGAGGGCTGAATAGAGTTCCAGTGGCGCTGAATGAATATACCGGGCGGCCAGGGCAGGTATTCCCGCAAAACCAAACCGGAGACGTTCTGACCCTGTGCTGCACGGGACCACACCTCTTATGCACCGCCCTCACCCCTTGACCGGAACCTATGGGCGGTGCATATTGTCTGACAGGTCTGATGGTTGGACCAATTACCAATTTGTTTCTGTCCAGTCTGCTTACTTCCTGCTCAGAAAGTCCATTCACACCGGAGGACACCCTGACTGCCAGACCCGTCAAACAGGTGAAGATCGCCGATCAGGTTGTGGGCGAGTTGCAGGACTGGCTGCGAAACGGCGAGCTGACCCCCGGCATGCGCCTGCCCCCCGAGCGTGAGCTGGCCGCCCGTCTGGGGGTCTCGCGCACCAGCCTGCGCGACGCCCTGCGGCAGCTTGAACTGCTGGGCCACCTCGATGCCCGCCAGGGCGACGGCACCTACGTGCGCGTGCCGGGCGGCGAGGCCATGTCGCAGCCGTTTCGCAGCCTGGTCAAGACCTGGCCCCAGAACGCGGGCGACCTGCTCGAATTTCGCATGCTGCTCGAACCCGAGGTGACGGCGCTGGCGGCCCAGCGGCTGACCCCGGCGGGTGAGCAGGCGCTGCTCGGCAGCCTGAAGCGGCAGCGGGCCAGCACTGCGCAGGGACTGACACGCGAGGACGCGCTGTTTCACGGCGTGCTGGCACAGGTGGCGGGCAACACGGTGGTGCTGCGGGTGCTGGAAACCCTGCGGGGCGTGTTGCAGGGTGTGCGGGACACCTCGCTTCCGGCGGCGGGCACCGAGAAGACCGTGAGCGACCACGAACGCATCGTGCAGGCGGTGCTGGCCCGTGACCAGAGCGGGGCGAGGCAGGCCATGCGCCTTCACCTGGAGGACGTGGCCGACACCTACCGGCGTGCCCTGGGCAGAATGCAACCCACGGCAGACACGTCCCAACCTGCGGCGCAGAAGGTATCCACTTAGAAGCTGAGTTCCAGATCCTGATCGTCACCCCCTCCAGCGCCGCCTGATTGCTCATCCATTCCCCCCGTTAGCCATCTTCCCGTGAAAGGAGTGTCCCATGACCCGTACCCTGTCCAGACTCAGCCTGCTTCTCGCCCTGAGCGCCGCCTCCACCCTCGCCGGTACCGCCGCCGCCGAGACCCTGACGGTGGGCCTCGACGCCGACCCGCCGCGCCTGGACCCGGCCCTGTCCACGGCCTTCGTGGACCGGCAGGTGATGAACCAGATCTTCGACAAGCTGGTAGACGTGAACGAGCAGCTGAAGGTCGTCCCGATGGTCGCCAAGAGCTGGAAGGTCAGCGGCGGCGGCCTGATCTACACCTTCACGCTCAACACCGGCATCAAGTTCGCTGACGGCACCCCACTCGACGCCGCCGCCGTGAAGTACAGCATCGAGCGCAACATGACCCTGGAAGGCAGCGCCCGCAAGGGAGAGCTGGCGAGCGTCAAAGAAGTCACGGCCCCCGACGCGGCCACCGTGGTGATCACGCTCAAGGTGCCCTACGGACCGCTGCTGGCCGTGCTAACTGACCGTTCGGGCATGATCGTCTCGCCCACCGCCGCCAAGAAGGCGGGCGCGGATTTCGCCAACGGGCCGGTGGGCAGCGGCCCCTTTTCATTCGTGAGCCGCAAGCGCCAGGACAACATCACCCTCAAGGCCAACGCCACGTACTGGCGCGGCAAGCCCAAGCTCGACGGCATTGTGTATCGCCCCTTCCCCGACGGCGACGTGCGGGTGGCGAACCTGCTCTCCGGCGCGGTGCAGGTCATCACGCCCGTGGACCCCAAGGACATTGCGACCATTCAGAAGAATGCCAAGCTGGACGTGAACACCTTCCAGGGCATCGGCTTCCAGGGCGTGTGGATGAACGTCACGCGCCCGCCCTTCAACAACAAGCTGGTGCGGCAGGCCTTTGCCGCCACCCTGGACCGCGACGCCATCAACAAGGTGGTGTTTCTGAACACCGTCAAGCCCGCCGCCGGTCCCTTTCCGCCCGGCACGCCCGCCTACTCGGCGGCCATCAAGGTGCAGGTGGCCGACGTGGCGAACGCCAAGAAGAAGCTGGCCCAGGCCGGAAAGCCGAGCGTGCCCTTCACGCTGCTGACCTCGCCGGGAGCAGTGAACGCCCAGCTGGCGCAGCTGTATCAGGCGATGGCCTCGCAGGCGGGCTTCAATGTCAAAATCGAGACCGTCGAGTTCGGCACGCTGCTGGACAGGGCCGACAAGAAGAACTACGACGCGGTGATTCTCGGCTGGTCGGGCCGTCCCGACCCCGACGGCAACATCTACGAGTTCTTTCATACCGGCGGCAGCAACAACCAGGCCGGATACGCCGTGCCCGCCATCGACTCGCTGCTGGAAAAAGCCCGCGCCCAGAGCGCCATGAGCGCCCGCGTCGCCACCTACAACGTGGCCCTGGGCCGGATTCTCGACGACTCGCCCTACGCTTTTACCTACTTCAGCAGCAATACCATCGGGGCCGTCAAGACCCTGAGCGGGCTGAAGCTGGTTCCAGACGGGATTCTGCGGTTTTACACTGCTGATCTGAACTGATGGTGGCCGGGCGGCCCCCTCTCCCCGCTGCTTCGCAGCGCCCCTCTCCCGCAAGGGGCGAGGGGAAAAGCAACCCCCTAACGGGCAGTCTGTTTTCCCCTTCCCCTCTACCTACGGGAGAGGGGCCTCGCGCAGCAAGGGGGTGAGGGAGCCGCCGAGTAAGGTTTTTTATGTCCGGTGCTTTAGCCCCTCCCCCTTGACTGGTACAGCGCGCAGCGAGGGGGTGAGTGAGCGCAGCGATTGCCTTTCCAGCCCCGCTTTCACTAATCCGTCTCTCAGTCCGACAGGAGGCCCATGTGCTGATTTTCGCCGCCAGACGGCTTCTGGCGACCATCCCCACCCTGCTGGTGGTCACGCTGCTGGTGTTCTCGCTGGTGCGGCTGCTGCCCGGCGATCCGGCGCGGCTGCAACTGGGCGAGGAGGCCACCCCGCAGGCCCTGACCGAGTTGCGCCACCAGATGGGCCTGGACCGGCCCGTGGCCGCGCAGTACGCCTCGTGGCTGGGCGACCTGGGCCGATTGGACCTGGGCAAGAGTCTGCAAGACCACACGTCGGTGGCTGGCCTGATCGCCCAGAAGCTGCCGACCACCTTCGAACTCGCGCTGCTCAGCCTGCTGGTGGCCGTGGCACTGGCCCTGCCTGCGGGCATCGTCAGCGCGCTGATGCCCGGCAGCGTCACAGACCGGCTGGTGACGCTGCTGGCGCTGTCGGGTATCAGCCTGCCGAGCTTTTTCCTGGGCATCCTGTTGGTGTATGCCTTCAGCGTGAACCTGGCCTGGATTCCGGCCAGCGGCTACGTGGGCCTGAGCGAAAACGCGGGGCTGAACCTGAAACTGATGATCCTGCCCGCCGTCACTCTGGGGGTGGGATCGGCAGCAGTCCTGACCCGCTTTCTAAGGTCCAGTCTGCTGGAGGTGCTGAGCCAGGATTACGTGAGGACCGCCCGCGCCAAGGGGGTGGCCGGGCGGCTGGTGATCGTGAAACACGCCCTTCGCAACGCCCTGATTCCAGTCATCACTGTGCTGGGCCTGCAACTGGGCGGCCTGCTGGGCGGCGCGGTGGTGACCGAGCAGATCTTCAGCATTCCGGGCTTCGGGCGGCTGCTGGTGGACGCGGTGTTCACCCGTGACCTGCCGGTGATTCAGGGCATGGTACTGACCTCGGCGGCGCTGGTGTTTCTGGTGAGCTTCCTGATCGATCTGGCTTACGGGGCCATCGACCCGCGCGTGAGGTACGGATGATTTCGGTTGAAGGCCGCGCTGTTTGGCCTTTCACCCGAGTGGAACGAGCAGGAATGACTGACGGATTCCCGCAAGAGAATGGGCAGAGGACGCTCTTCCGTTTGCTCATGGATTGGAGGGGACGCCGATGACCGCCGTGCCCCTGGTCGCCCCGGCCCGCAGGGAGCGCAGCAAGGCCTTCCGGCGCTTCACCGCCAACCGGCTGGGCGTGTTCGGGCTGATCGTGGTGGTGCTGCTCAGTCTGGTGGCGCTGCTGGCTCCCGCCGTCGCCCCCTTCGACCCGGCCAAACAGGACTTCTCGGCGCTGCTGCAACCGGCGGGCGCTGCCCACTGGCTCGGCACCGACGAGCTGGGACGCGACACCCTGACCCGCGTGATGTACGGCGCGCGCATCAGCCTGTCGGCGGGGCTGGTGAGCGTGGCCCTGGCGCTGCTGGCCGGGACCCTGCTGGGCCTGATCGCGGGCTTCGTGGGCGGCTGGCTCGACGAGCTGATAGGCCGCTTCATCGACGCGCTGCTGGCCTTCCCCTTCCTGATTCTGGCGATCACGCTGGCCGCCATATTGGGGCCGAGTTTGCAGAACACCATGCTCGCCATCGCCATCGTGACCACCCCGGCGTTCGCCCGTGTCACGCGCGCTCAGGTGCTCGCCCAGCGCGAGCTGGAATACGTGCAGGCGGCGGGCGCTCTGGGGGCCGGACGCTGGCGCACCTTGCTGCGGCACATCCTGCCCAACATTTCGGGGGCGCTGATCGTGCAGACCAGTCTGGCGATTGCCGAGGCGGTGCTGGCCGAGAGCACCCTGAGTTTCCTGGGCCTGGGCGTACAGCCCCCCACCCCCAGCTGGGGAAGTATGCTCAACACGGCGCGCGGCTACCTCCAGACCGCGCCGTGGCTGGCGCTGGCCCCCGGCGTGATCATCTTCGTCACGGTGCTGGCCTTCAACCTGCTGGGAGACGGCCTGCGCGACGCGCTCGACCCCCGGAGCAGAACGAAATGACGGGCCGCACCCAGCGGCTGTCGCATCAAAGAACATCGGAAACCAAGTGACATCGGAACTCCAGTGACTCCACAACAGATGACCGCCGTCTCTCTTCCAGCGTCCCCGAAACGCCGGAACCGCTCTCTCGTCCGCTTCCGGCGCAATCCGGCGGCCATCCTGGGCCTGACCGTGTGCGTATTGACCGTGCTGGCCGCGCTGCTGGCCCCGTACCTTGCCCCACACGACCCCAATTTCCAGTTTCCGGAAGGGCTGACGCTGGAGGGTGCGCCGCTGCCGCCGGGCGGCCCCTACCCCCTGGGCACCGACCTGCTGGGCCGCGACCTGTTCTCTCGCATCCTGTGGGGAGCGCGGGCCTCGCTGACAGTCGGTTTCGTCGCCAACGGCGCGGCGGTGCTGCTGGGCGTGGTGATCGGGGCGCTGGGGGCGCTCACACGCGGCTGGGTGGGGACGCTGATCATGCGCTTCACCGACGTGATGCTGGCCTTCCCGG
>JANXWI010000466.1 GCA_025351205.1 Deinococcus sp. | reverse complement strand
CTGCCCAGCGAGGCCCGCACCATCTGTTCAGGCAGCACGAAGCCGCCCGGGTCGTCCTGCACCAGCTGGCCGAGCTGCGAGCGGTGGGCACGAATGGCCGCCTCCTTGCGGACCAGCTGCCGCTCGACCTGAACTTCCCAGACCTTCACTTCACCGGGCCGTGGAAGATCTTCCGGGACCGCCCGCTGGGCCAGCCACACCGTGTATTCCAGCTGCCGCACGCCGCTTTTGCCCGCCAGCGCCGCCTGTACCAGCGCGTGCGCGGCCCGGTGGTCCGGATGGGAATCGCGCCGCCAGGGCAGCAGCACCGTGGTGGGCGGCGCAACCGCCAGCGCGGCCCTGATCGCCCGCACGGCCTCACCGCTTTCTGTCTGCACGGGGGTTTCTGACTGTGCGGGGGCAGTGAGGCGACCATCGGGCAGCCCCAGGGCCAGTCTGCGCCTGGGGTGGACGCCCAGCCGGTCCAGCCCGGCGTGCCACTCGCCCAGCCTGCGGGTCGCCAGTCTGTGGGCGGGCCATTCCTGCGACCCCGGGTGTGAGGCGCTGCCGTCGCTGAGCAGCAATGCCCACAGCACCGTGCCCAGGCTGCACAGTTCGGCGATCAGCCCGCCGCAGCCCAGGCTCTCGTCGTCGGGGTGCGGCGCGATCACCCAGACCGGACCGCCGAGAGAGGCCTGAAGCAGCGTCTCCACCGGAACCTGCCCCGCACCGAGGAAGTCCGGGAAAAGGCGCTCGGCGGTCACCGCGACTCCAGATCCTGCGACCCGTGATTGTGTGTATCGCTGGCCGCTCCGGATTCAAACAGCTCTGACTCTGGCAGTCCAGTCCCGTGCTCCGCCTCTGAACCGTTCGAGTGTTCCAGCACCCAGCGCCCCAGCCGCAGCCGGGCCGCGTCGGGGGCGGGCTGGCGCAGATACATCCGCAGGTCGCGGATCAGGCGTGAGAAGGGCCAGGGTTCCAGCAGACCGCGTGCGCCCACCGCCCGCTCGCAGGCCTCCAGCAGCGCCAGGCAGGCGTCCTCGGTGGCGAGCCTCACGGCGTCCACCTGCACCAGCAGCCGCTCCTGCATTGCCTGTCCACCTGTTGTCTGGTCTGCCGCGTACGCCCGCTCCAGCCGTTCGCCCTCGGCCAGCGCGAGCGACGCCGCCTGAAGGCCCTGCCAGACCGGGGCGAAACGCAGCTGCTGCACCTCGTCGCCGCTGCGGCCCAGCGCGTGCAGATACCGCGCGGTCTCGGCCAGCAGCGTGTCGGCCCCGCCCAGCTGAACCGCGCAGAAGCGCAGCGCCCCTGCCGAAAACATCGGCTGACGGTAGTAGTCGCCCGGCGCGCCGATCAGGTCGCCCGGCTGGAGTACGCTGCCGCTGAAGTCGAGTTTGACGCTGTGCGTGGCGGCCATGCCCAGCGGCTGCCAGGAGCCGTCCTGCTCGCGCACCACGCTGCCGGGGTCTCCGGTTCGCAGCAGCGCGAGTTGCCTGCCGCCCGGCCCCTCGACGGGCAGCAGGGGCCGCGTGACGTGCAGCCCTCCTGAGGCGAAGGTCTTGGCCCCCTGGAGCGTCAGGCGGGCCGGTGCCGTGCCCTGCGGCTGGAGCGGGTCAGGCAGATGAAGCAGCCGTACCCCGTCCTGCCCTTCGGTGTTCCACACCCCGTACAGGTGGCCCGTTTTCACGTCGTGCGCGGCCTGCCGGGTCTGCTGCACGTTCCCGTAGGCAGACACGAGGGCCAGCGCGTTGACGTGTCCCTCGAACAGCCGCCCCAGCGGCAAACTGGCCCGGCCCACCGCCCGCAGCAGCTCCAGCAGCGCGCGCGCGTCCAGCCCGGGGCCTCCGTGTTGCGCCGTCAGCCCCACCCCCCAGAACCCACTGCGCCTGAGCAGGTCGAGCGCGGCCTGCGGAAAAGTGTGCTCGGACTGCCCGGCAAGGCTCTCCGTCAGACGCGCGCTCAGGTCACGGCACTGTGATTGAAAGGCGGGTGACCGGGACTGACTTCCTTCCGGCTGGCTTGCTTCTGACTGGCCCAGCCCTGACTGGGAGCTGCCCAGCTCAGCCGGGCGGGTCGGTGGCACATCTCGCACGGTCATGTCCCTCATGCTGCACCCGCCCGGCCCGGACACGCGCCCATCCGCCAGAAAGGGTTAAGACCATTCTCAGACGGGCGGACGTTTCCGGCTTAGGTCAATCGGTCCAAGTCAATCGGCCCCAGGAGACGGCAGCGGGCGAACAAGGAACACGCGGCTTTCCGGGTCGCGCTGCCGGGCAGAGGGACTCCTGACAGGCCGATGTTCTGCCGGCTCACTCCCTGGCTGGAGCGCGGCCAGTTCCGGCGCGCACGGTTTGAAGGCGG
>JANXWI010000354.1 GCA_025351205.1 Deinococcus sp. | reverse complement strand
GCTCCCTCAGCTTCTCGACCCGGATCATGTTGGTGGTGCCCTGCACCCCGAAGGGCACGCCCGCCGTGATCACGTAGCGGTCTCCCAGGTCGGCCAGTTGGCTGCGCTTCAGTTCCTGGTTGGCGATCCGCACCATGTCGTCGGTGTCGCGCGGGTCCTCGCTGAGCATGGGAACCACGCCCCACGACAGGGCCAGCTGGTTGCGGGTCTGCTCGTTGGGCGTCAGGGCCAGAATCGCCAGCTTGGGGCGGTTCTTGGCGATGCGGGTGGCCGCGCCGCCGGTCTTGGTGAAGCTCACGATGCAGGGCACGCCCAGGTCCTGACCGATGGTGCAGGCAGCCTGGGCAATAGCGTCCTGGGCCAGCGTGGTGTCGATCTCCTGGGCCTGGAGCAGCTTGTATTCCGGGCTGGCCTCGGCCTCGCGGGCGATGCGGTCCATCATGGCCACCGACTCGATGGGGTACAGGCCCGCCGCACTCTCGGCGCTGAGCATCACGGCGTCGGTGCCGTCAAAAATCGCGTTGGCCACGTCGCTGGCCTCGGCGCGGGTGGGGCGCGGCAAGGTCACCATGCTCTCCAGCATCTGGGTGGCCGTGATGACCGGCTTGCCCACCTCGCGGCAGGCCCGGATCAAGCGCTTCTGGATCACCGGCACCTGCTCGGCGCGCATCTCCACGCCCAGGTCGCCGCGCGCCACCATGATGCCGTCCACTTCCTTCAGGATGTCCTCGAAACGGTCTACCGCCTGCGGCTTCTCGATTTTGGCCATCAGCTTGGCCCGGCTGCCGTAGCGGGCCAGGTAGTGCCGCGCCAGCAGCAGGTCGTCGCGGGACCGTACGAAGCTCAGCGCCACCCAGTCCACGCCCAGCTCGGCCCCGAAGGCCATGTCCTCCACGTCCTTGTCCGACATGGCGGGCACGCTCAGCTCGGCCTGCGGCACGTTGATGCCCTTGTTGTTCTTCAGCACCCCGCCGACCATCACCACGGTGGTGATCTCGCCGCCCTTCACGCCGTCCACCCGCAGCGCCATGTTGCCGTCGTCGAGCAGCAGGTCCATGCCGGGATACACGTCGGCGGCCAGGCCCTTGTAGGTGCTGCCCACGCGCGTCTCGTCGCCCTCGATGTCGTCCATGGTGATGATGAACTTCTGGCCCTTGACGAGCGTAGCCGAGCCGTTGGCAAAGCGCGCGGTGCGGATCTTGGGGCCTTGCAGGTCCTGCAAGATGCCGATGGTCACGCCCTTTTTCACGGCCAGCTCGCGCACCATCTGGTACGTCGCCCGGTGGTCGTCGTGCGAGCCGTGCGAGAAGTTCATGCGGACCACGTTCAGCCCGGCGTCGATCATCTGAGACAGGATTTCGGGGTCGCGGCTGGCGGGGCCGATGGTGGCGACGATCTTGGTGGCGCGGTCAAAGTGCTTCATGTGCTGGTTCTCCAATCTGGAACGGGGCGGATGTAAAGCGGTCTGGGAGTTCTTCTGGTTGCGCACGTTTTGAAATTGATGACAGGCCGTGAGACTGTCGTTTGCCTGTCATCCACCGTGGCAGGCGTTCAAATCAGTTGACTCGACTGCCTGCTCAATGACCAGCGGCCCAGCTGTTCTACTTGTTCAGAGCCTTGCGGCCCAGCCGTATTATTTGTTCAGCGCCTTGCGACCTAAAAACTGCGCTGCGCTGCCAAGTTGATCTTCGATTCGCAGAAGCTGGTTGTACTTGGCGATGCGGTCGCTGCGACTGGCGCTGCCGGTCTTGATCTGCCCGGCGTTGGTGGCCACTGCGAGGTCGGCGATGAAGGCGTCTTCCGACTCGCCACTGCGGTGGCTGATGATGGTGCCGTAGCGGTTGCGCTTGGCCAGCTCGATGGCGTCCATGCTCTCGGTCAGGGTGCCGATCTGGTTGACCTTCACCAGAATGGCGTTGCCCACATCGGTGTCGATGCCGCGCTGGAGGCGTTCGGGATTGGTCACAAACAGGTCGTCGCCGACCAGCTGCACCCTGTCGCCGATGGTGGCGGTCAGCAGCTTCCAGCCGTCCCAGTCGTCCTCGGCCAGACCGTCTTCGATGGAAATGATCGGGTAGCGCCCGGCCCAGTCAGCCCAGAAGTCCACCATTTCCTCGCTGGACAGCGTGCGGCCCTCGCTCTCCAGGTGGTAGGCGCCGTCTTTGTACAACTCGGTCACGGCGGGGTCCAGCGCGATCATGATGTCCTTGCCCGGCTCGTACCCGGCCTTCTGGATGGCCTCCAGCAGCACCTCCAGGGCTTCCTCGTTGCTGCTCAGGTCGGGGGCGAAACCGCCCTCGTCGCCGACGTTGGTGTTGTAGCCGCGCCCGCTCAGCACTTTTTTCAGGGCGTGGAAGGTCTCGGCGCCGTAGCGCAGCGCCTCGCGGAAGCTGGGCGCACCGACTGGCATCACCATGAATTCCTGAAAGTCCACGCTGTTGTCGGCGTGCGCCCCGCCGTTGATCAGGTTCATCATGGGAACGGGCAGGGTGCGGGCGCCCACGCCACCCAGGTAGCGGTACAGCGGCACGTCCAGCGCTTCGGCAGCGGCGCGGGCACTCGCCAGACTCACGGCCAGGATGGCATTGCCGCCCAGCCTGCCCTTGTTGGGCGTGCCGTCGAGGTCGAGCATGGCGTGGTCGAGCAGCCCCTGCTCGTCGGCATTCATGCCCTCCAGGGCCGGCGCGATGATCTCGTTGACGTTCTTCACGGCCTTCAGCACACCCTTGCCGCCGTAGCGTTCGCCTCCGTCGCGCAGCTCCAGGGCCTCGTGGCTGCCGGTGCTGGCCCCACTGGGCACGATGGCGCGGCCCCTGTAGCCGCTGTCCAGCAGCACCTCGGCCTCGACGGTGGGGTTGCCACGGCTGTCCAGCACTTCACGCGCGATGATGGTCTCGATCTTCATGACATCCTCCGCACCTCGCGCCGTCCGCAGCAGAGGCCACGGCCACGCAGGTGTACTTGGCACACTATATCCCGGCGGAGTGTACCGCGCTTCGGTGCAGAACGCGTCAGCCCGCCTGAATCCGAGGCCCAGACTGGAAATACGGGCCGGAAGCCCGGATCAGAAACTCAGATCGGCGGCGAATCAGGGGTTTTAGAAACACTCGCCTTTCGCGTGATCTGATCCAGATCGTGCAACCTGACCTACCGACCCGCCGCGCCAATGCCCCGTGCCGCCCTCCACTGGCCCCTCAGACGCGCAGCGGAACCACGACTGCCAGATACCCGGCGTCGCCGCTTCCCTTGAACATGGCGGGGCTTGTGGAGCCGGAGAACAACAACTCAGCTTCCCCCTCGATGGGACCCAGCGCGTCGAGCACGTATTTGGCGTTGAAGCCCAG
>JANXWI010000332.1 GCA_025351205.1 Deinococcus sp. | reverse complement strand
CGCTTGACCGCTCCGTTTACGACGACAGCTGTTCTGGATAAGTCACCGCGCTGTTCACGCCAAGAGGATGGAGCTGACAAAAGGCAGTTGTTTTGGCAGTGGAATGATGACAAATGCTCTAACGGCTGTAACTCCAGTGGCTGTAATGAACCTTGTCTCAAAGACGGAGCTATCAGGGGCACCTTCAGGCCGACTCGGTTCGCCTACTTGTCGCGGCCACCCAGCGGGATGTTGGCGACCAGCACCACGGTGTCGCCGCGCTGCTCGATCTCGACGTTGCTGCCGGTGGTGGGAAAGTAGCGCTGCACCACCTCCATCAGGTCGCGGCGCAGGGCATCCACCTTGCCGGGCGGAATCTGGGCGCGGTCATAGGCCAGTACCAGTTCCAGCCGGTTTTTCAGCTCGTCTCTGCTGCGTTTGCCCCTCAAAAAACTGAACATCAGGTTCCCCCGAGCAGCCGCCGCAGGGCTGCCAGAAATCCACCGCCGTCGTCGAGCTTGGGGTACGGGACGTCCTCGCCGCGCAGGCGCCTTGCCGTGTCCATAAAGGCCATGCCCGCGCGGGTCTTGCCCAGCACGGCGGGTTCACCCACGTTGGTGCTCACCAGAATGCCCTCGTCTTCGGGCACCACGCCAATCGGCTTGACGCCCAGAATCTCCAGAATATCGCCCTCGGAGAGCATGTTGCCGCTGGCGACCATGCGGGGCCGCAGCCGGTTGATGACCAGCCTGATCTCGCGCACCTGCTGGGCTTCGAGCAGCCCGATGATGCGGTCAGCGTCGCGCACGCTCGACACCTCGGGGTTGACCACCACCAGGGCACCCTCGGCGGGGGCGGCAGCGGTCTTGAAGCCGCTCTCGATGCCCGCCGGGCTGTCGATCAGCACGCGGTCAAAGTGTTCCTCGTCGATCAATGTCCGCACCGCCGCCTTGAAGGCTTCCGGGCTGAGCGAGTCCTTGTCGCGGGTCTGGGAGGCGGGCAGCAGGTACAGGTTTTCCACCCGCTTGTCGCGGATCAAGGCCTGCGACAGCCTGCACTTGCCCTCCAGCACGTCGATCAGGTCGAAGACCACGCGCGATTCCAGACCCATCACCACGTCGAGGTTCCGCAGACCCACGTCCACGTCGATGACCACGACCTTCTCTCCGAGTTTGGCAAGGGCCGCGCCCATGTTGGCGGTGGTGGTGGTTTTTCCCACGCCACCCTTCCCGCTGGTGACGACGATGACCTTGGCATTCATTGGGATGTAGTGTAGCCCAAACACTGAGGAAGGTTACAAAGCGGACGGCTCACAAGGCGGGGTGCAGGGCTGGCCGGTCACGGTGCTGGCCGGTTACAGGACAGGGGCCAGGGCCACGGCGGGCAGCGTCAGCAGGCGCGTGGCCTCCTGCGCGCTGACCGGACGGCCCGTCAGGTAGCCCTGCACCAGGTCACAGCCCAGGTCGCGCACCATGCCCAGCTGCGCCTGGGTCTCGACGCCCTCGGCCACCACCCGGATATCCAGGGCGTGCGCCAGCGCCACGATGGCCTGCAATACCCTGGGCGCGCCGGGCACCTCGTGCAGCCCCTGCACGAACATCCGGTCCACCTTCAGCACGCCCACCGGCAGCTTGAGCAGGTGCCCCAGCGCCGACTGGCCCACCCCGAAGTCGTCGAGCGCCACCTGCACGCCCAGGTTGCGCAGTTCGTGCATCTTGCGCGAGGTGCCTTCCAGGTCGCTCACCACCTGCCGCTCGGTCAGCTCCAGTTCCAGGCAGGCGCCGTCCAGGTCATACCGCGAGAGCAGTTCGCGCACCTCCGGCACGAACTCGTCGCGCTCGAACTGGGCCGCCGCCACGTTCACGGCGACGCGGCAGCCGGGCCACTGGGCCAGCTGGGCGCAGGCCTGTTCCAGCACCCAGTGGCCCAGCGGCACGATCAGGCCGCTGTCCTCGGCCACCGGAATAAAGGCGGCGGGCGAAACGCTTCCCAGTTCGGCGTCGGTCCAGCGCAGCAGCGCCTCGAAGCTGCAAGGCGCGGGCACGGCTGCATGCTGTTCAGGTTCCTGCCGCCGATGTTCCCGTACAGGCTGCTCATGTGCAGGACCCTCGGCGTGTTCCCGTCCGGCCTGGCAGGGCTGTTGCAGCAGGAACTGCGGTTGATACACCAGTTTCAACCCGCCTTCTGGTTGTGCCTGGTCCCTGTCCGGTGCCGTGGCCCGCGCTGACGCCTGAACCTCGGCCAGCGCCAGCCGCAGCCTGCGCTCCAGCGTGCCCCGGTCCTGCACCACCTGGTTCATCTGCGGGGCGTAGAACCGCAGGCCATCTTTGCCGCTCGCCTTGGCCTGCGACATCGCCATGTCGGCCTGCCGGATCAGCTCGGTGGCCTGTATGCCGTCCGTCGGGGCCAGACTGATGCCGATGCTGACCGTGAGACTCAGCGTCTCGCCCTGCAACACGAAGCCCTCGGCGATCATGGCCGCCACCCGCCGGGCGCAGGACTCAGCGTCTTCCGGGCGGGAGAGCTGCGAGAAGGCCAGCACGAATTCGTCGCCGCCGCAGCGCCCCAGCGTCTCGCTGACCTGTGTCCTGACCTCTGAGGCCTGCGTCCCCGGACGCCGTGTTTCTGGAAACCGCGTCTCTGGAAGTTGCGCCCCTAGAAGTTGCGTCCCCGGACGCCGCAGCAGTGGCCCCAGGCGGCGGGCCAGGTCGCGCAGCAGTTCGTCGCCCTGGGCGTGCCCGAAACGGTCATTGACAGCCTTGAAGCCGTCGAGGTTGAGGTACAGCACGGCGGTCAGCGCGCCGTCTGCGTGAAGCAGCGCGGCGTTGAGGCGCTCCTCGAACAGCGAACGGTTGGGCAGGCCGGTCAGGGCGTCGTGCCGGGTCTGGTAGGCCAGCTGCGCCTGACTGGCTTCCAGCTCGGCGGTGCGCTCCAGCACCCGCGCGTCGAGTTCTGCGGTCAGCTGCCGCAGCACCCCGCTGGTGGCCTCCAGTTCGGCGGTGCGGCGCTGCACCCGGCCCTCAAGGTCACGCGACAGCAGGCGCAGGCGCACATTCAGGCGCTCGTTTTCCAGGTGGTTGACCAGCTGCCGACCCGCCACCAGCGCCGTGACCAGGGCCGTGCCGATCAGCAGGCCCACACTCTCGCCGCCTCGCAGGGTCAGGAACAGCAGCAGAAAGCAGCACGACAGGGCCACGTAGGGGCTGTACGCACCCAGATGTCTGCTGAAGCCGGAGGGCAGTGGTCCCAGGTCAGCGGACAGTGCCGGAGAGGTGGACAGCCCCGGGGAGGTGAACAGTGCCGGGGCAGAGGACGGGGCCGCCGGGTCATGCACGCCAGTCTCTGGAAAGCGGGCAGCTGGACGGTCCAGCGCCAGTCGAGCGCTGCCTGAACCGGCTTCCGGCGCGGCCCGATCTGAATTGACCTGGCCTGAATTGATCTGGCCTGACCCCATCAGGGCGGCCACCCCCAGCACGCTGGCCCCGAGCGTCCAGAACAGGTCGTTGAGGTTGCCCACCGGGTAAGCCGACTCGGCGTAGCTCAGGGCAAACCCCACGTCGGCCAGCACGGCGCACAGAACAGACACGGCCAGCACGGCATTGACGGCCAGCAGCCTTCGGCGTCGCCCGCCCCTCTCGTGAGCATGCTGACCCCGGCGGTGCAGAAAATTCCACAGCAGGATGGTCAGCAGCCACACGTCCAGCGCCGGATAGGCCAGGCTGACCCACATGGCGAGCGGCTGGCCCCGCCATTCATTCACGATGTGGCGGCCCAGGCCAAACCAGGCCAGCACCAGCACCGCCCCCATGATGATCGCCACGTCCAGCTGCCGCTTGACACTGTCCAGCCGGGACAGCGGCGCTCTCGGGAACGTCAGCAGGCCGGTCCCCATCACCAGCGGCTGGATCAGAAAAAACACGTCGGCCAGCGACGGAAACGGCTGACGGCGCAACCCCAGCTCGGTATAGGCCCAGACGCTCTGCCCCAGCCCGAAGCACAGCGGGGCCAGCGCCAGCCGGGTCCAGGCCAGCCGGGAGCGGCCCGTGCCGCGTCTGGACCGCAGGAAACACAGCAGCGAAGCGCACAGGAACACGGGAATGTAGCTCAGGTCGGCCAGCGGCAACTGCCAGGACGGGCTTCCCCAGCGAACGGCCAGCCAGCTCAGCGGAAAACCGGCGGCGACGAGCAGCAGCAGCTGCCAGCGGCCCCCGAGTTGGGCTATCCGTGTACGGTCTGTGTTGGTTGCTGGATCAGTGTTGGTTGCTGGGTCGATCTCCGGGTTGTCTGCTGGGCGTGGTTTCCGGGACCAGAACCTCAAGAATGTGTTCACGACGTTTCATTCACAAGCGGGACCACCCCTGTCAGAACCCGTCTGTGGCTCTGACGTCTCCCATGGTGGTGCCTGGAACATCACACCGTTCTGACAGTGGCCTTCATTAAGCCGTACCGCCAAAGGTCGATGGTTTATTTCTCAACATCGAAATTTCTAGACTCAAAGCTAAATGACCGCCACACAGAAATAGGAAATGTCTCTGTGCTGTAAAATATGCTTCGTCTTTGACAACCTCGGGTGCTAGAGCAGTTGTCCAAATTCCGGTACGAGAGAACAACCAGGGCGTCCCTCCATTGTCTTGGGCAGAACGGAGCGGTCAAGCGTCCTCATGGGCGCTGCCCTGACCAAGAACGCGCCTGGGCACGCCTGCCCGCCTCCCAACTGCTCGACTAAATTCACTCCCGTTGGTCGGTCAAAAAGAGAAAGCCTTTTTGACAAATACTCTAGTGCAGCGTCAACCGAACTGGTGGGTGTGTTCTTCCCCTCTATCCTCGTGGGACTGGTACAGCTTCTCGACCAGAGCAGCGCGCATGAGCACGCTTGGTCGCTCGAAGAGAGAGGGGCCTCGCGTAGCGAGGGGGTGAGGGGGAAGCGGGCCGAGCATCTGAAGAACTCTGACCAAGGACCCCGCTCAAATCGGTTGACGGTGTACTAGGCAATGGCCTGAGCAATTTCCAGAGTGTGCAAATTCATGACGGACAGCCGGATATCAAGGGTCCGGACAGTTTCAATGCGTTGTTGCGAGAGAAGCGATGAGCACGAAGTTTTTTGCCCCTCCCCCTTGACTGGTACAGCCCGAAGAGAGGGGGTGAGCGGGCTGAGCGTCCCCGACGACGTTTCTCGCATTTCTCCCCCTGCCGGTTTGGAAACTGTCAGGACCCTTGGAATACATCCTGCGCCTCTGAATCAGATATGGAAATCAGGAACAAAGAGTGGGTGGAAGCGCCGGGCACCAGTCATCACGGGCACCAGTCTTCAGAAGCCCAGGTGCCACGTCACCGGCCCGGCCACGTCTGACAGCTCCACCGCGCCGTAATAGCGCGAGTCCACGCTCTGGCCGACCCGGCGGTTGTCGCCCAGCACGTAAATCTGACCTGGCTCCAGGGTCACGCTTTTCTCGTCACGGTCTGTCGAAACGTCGGTGTAGGCTTCGGTGATGGCCGCGCCGTTGACCCGCACCCGCCCGCCCTGTATGTCCACGGTGTCGCCGGGAACGCCGATTACCCGCTTGATGTTGTAGGGGCGAGAGCGCAGACCGAACAACCCCTCCTGATAGGCGTAGTCGCTGCTGGCCGGGATGCGGAATACCACGATCTGGCCCCGCTGCGGGTAGCTGACCGGCAGGCCCCAGGCCCGCAGCCAGCGCGGGTATTTGAGCAGCAGCGCCACGTCTCCGGTATGCAGCGTAGGGTTCATGCTGTCGCCGTCCACCCGCGCAAAGGTGAAGGCGAACGTGATGACCAGCCACACCGGCAGCACCGCACCCAGCAGCCATTCGCGCCAGAAGCGACCAAACCTGGAGCGCTCGAAACCGGAACGCGGGCGGGCAGGGGAGGAGAGGTCGCCCTTGGAAGTCAGGAGTTCGGAAGACGGGCATTCAGGCAGCGGACGCTCAGACACCCGGCCATGCTAATCCAGCAGGCAGAGCGAGCAAAGGTCGCAGGTGAGAAGACAGGCCAGTCAAAACTGGTGAAACAGGACCGGGAAGGCGGGCCAGACGCTACACTCTGCGGGTGATTGCCTTTCTTTCCGGCCTGGTGCGCGATCTGCGCGAGAACAGTGCCGTGCTGCTGGTGTCGGGCGTGGGCTACGAGCTGCTGTGTCCGGCCTCCACGCTGGGCCGCCTGACCTTGAACGCCCCCGCTGAACTGCACACGCGGCTGGTGGTGCGCGAAGACAGCATGACGCTGTACGGGTTTCTGGACACCGACAGCCTGCGCCTCTTCGACCTGCTGACGGGCGTGAGCGGCGTCGGGCCGAAGCTGGCGCTGGCGCTGCTGTCAGCCATGCCACCCTCGGCGCTGGCCCAGGGCCTGCTGAGCGCCGACACCGCGCTGCTGTCGAGCGTCAGCGGGGTGGGCAAAAAGACGGCGGAGCGTCTGGTGCTGGAACTCCAGAACAAGGTGCCCGAACATCTGGCGGCGGGGTCTGCGGTCAAGGGCGCGGCGGCGGTGGTCTCGACGGCTGGGCGCGACGCCGTGGACGCGCTGCTGGCGCTGGGCTTCCGCGACGCGCAGGTGCGGGCGGTGGTGGCCGAGCTGCTCTCGCAGGACGCCACGCTCAGCGCCGACGCCCTGATCCGGCGCGGACTGGGCAAGCTGAGGTAGAACGCCCGGCGAGATTGTAAGCGGCCAGCCAGGATAAGCGTGCTCTAAAGCAGACCCGGACGCGCGCCCGGCCCACGTTGGGTAGGCTGATAAGATGACCGTCCTGACTGTAATCCGCTGCCCCGATTGTTCATGTCAGGCCAAGACATCTCGGGTCTCTCCCCGCCAGGACGGTCTCCGGTGACCGCCCAGGCCCGCAAGCTTCGTGGCGGCAGCAGTCAGGCAGCAGGTGGGCAGGCAGAGGACGAGCGGGTGGCAGGTGGGCACAGACAGGAAGGCGGCGAGGTGCAGGGCGGCCAGGACCGCCAGGCCACCGAGCAGCCGGTCAGCTGGCTGGAACTGTTTTTCGATCTGGTGTTCGTCACGGCCTTCGACCGCCTGGCGCAGCGGCTGCTGGCCCACCCCGACCTGCCGACCTTCGGCGTCTTCGCGCTGATGTTTGTGGCGCTCTGGTGGGCCTGGCTGGGCAACACCAGTTTCGCGGCCCGCTACGGCAACGGCTGCCGCGCCTACCGCTGGGGAACCCTGGCCCAGATGGTGCCGCTGGCCGCCCTGGCCGTCAGCGTGCGCGGCGACCTGAGCGACGTGGGGGCGTTTTTCGCGCTGGCCTATGCGGCGGGCCGGGCCATTCTGGTGGTGATGCTGATCATCAATGGCCGCCAGAACGGTGGGCTGTCTGGCGGCGACAGGACCGTTGTGATGGGATTCACGGCAGGAGCGCTGCTGTGGGCGGCGTCGGCCTGGGTGGGCGGAACAGGCCAGCCGCTGCTGTGGGGGCTGGCGCTGGCGATAGACATCTGCTGCACCCTGGTTGTGGACAGGCGCGCCGAGCGTGACCTGCCGCACCAGGGCCACTTTCCGGAACGGGTCGGGCTGCTGTTCATCGTCTTTCTGGGGGCGGTGGTGACCGAGCTGATACGCGGGGCCGCCGAGCAGCGCCTGTTGCCCGCCGAACAGTTGCCCGCCGTGTTCTCGCTAATGAGCATCATGGCGATCTGGCGGCTGTATTTCGATGAGGCCCACACCCTGCCAGCGCTCCTGGCCGGACTGACGGGCCGGGCCGGAACCCTGCTGGCGTGGGCCTACGTCCACCTGCCGTTGACCATGGCCCTGAGCGTGCTGAGCGTGGGATTCGGGCTGGGCATCGCCGAGGAGGGTGCGGAGGCCAACCGTGAGGAGCGCCTGCTGGTCAGCCTGTCGCTGGCGGCGGTCTTCGTGAGCCTGACGCTGATGCGGTATCTGTCTACGCGGCCACTCCAGGCCCCTGAGCCGTCTCTGGACGCCCGGATCACCGACCCGGAGATTGTCAGGGCCGCCGCGCCGCTGCGTCAGCGCCGGGGGCCGAGCCGCAGCAGCCTGGCCCGGCTGGGAGGCGCGGCCCTGGTGCTGGCGCTCATGGCGCTGCCCATCGGCACGCTTCTCTTTGAGGCCAGCTGCACGGTCATCACGCTGGCGGTGACGTATCTGAGCTGGCGCGACCCGGTGCGGCTCCAGCTGAACAAAATAGAGGAGCGCCTGAGCGACGGCTTTGAACAGCAGGCGGGCGGCGAGGGCGAGGACAGCCGCAGCGAGCAGCGTGAGCAGCCCAAGGGAACCAGGCCCATCGAGCAGCCGCACAGCTGAGCCGGAAAGAGAAGCGCAGGCCGGGCCGCCCGGCTTCTGCCGCAGGGCTGGCCTGGAAGATGAAGACGCTGACGGAGTCCGGTGCCGCTGGGCGGCGCGTTCAGGGCAGCTGGCTGACCGGGGCCTGAAGCCAGATGAATGTTTTCTCCTCCAAACCTCATGGTCCGTCAAGCGCCCGCCACTAGTCTGCGTTTCAGGAGGCAACACCATGAAGAACGTTCTGACCCTTACCGCTGCCGTCACGGCGGCCCTGTTTTCCGCCCAGTCGCTCGCCGCCCCCAAGATCAGCGCCCAGAGCATCATCGTCAACCCTGTCGCCAGTGATTTGGCCGTGAAGGTCAACGTGGACCGCGACGCCAGCGGCGGCGTGATCGCTGCCTATCAGGTGGGCGACAACGTCCGCATCAGCGCCACCGTGAACCAGGACGCCTACGTTTACCTGTTCGACATCGACGCGGCAGGCAAGGTCACCCAGATTCTGCCCAACCGTTTTCAGAGCGGCGCGAACTTTCTGAAGGCCAACACCACCAAGTCCTTTCCGGCCACGGGCGACAACTTCGTGTTCACCATCGACGGCCCGCTCGGCCTGAACAAGGTGCTGGCAGTCGCGTCCAAGACCGAGCTGAACTTGGGCAACATCTCCGAGTTCCAGAACGGTTCACAGTTCGCCACGGGCCGCGTGGAAGGCCAGCAGCAATTGGCTCAGGCGCTGAGCGTGGTCGTCAACCCGCTGCCCCAGAACAGCTGGGTGTCTGACACCGCGCTGTACAGCGTGGCGGGCAGCCAGACCGTGAGCACCGGCAGCCTGTTCGTGGGCAGCAATGCCCCCGGCAGCGTGGTGTACCTCAATGGCCGCTCGGTGGGCGGGGCCAACGTGACCTACACCAACCTGCAACCCGGCAGCTACGCCGTGCGCGTCACGACCCCCGGCTACAGCGACTACAACGCCAACATCAGCATTCGTGCGGGCGCCGTGGTGAACCTGAACGTCGAGCCGGTCTACGGCGGCGCGGTGACCCCGGTTCAGCCTGTCCAGCAGGGCCGCGCCGCCGTCCAGCTGCGCAGCAACGTGGCGGGCGCGCTGATCTTCGTCGATGGCCGTCAGGTGGGCAGCATCCAGAACGGTGGCCTGAACCTGAACGTCACCCAGGGCAGCCACGAGATCGTGCTGATCGCCCCCGGCTACCGCACCTTCGTCCAGACCTACAACGTCACCCAGGGCGGAACCATCACCATCAACCCTGTTCGCTGAACGAAACCTGAGGAAAACAGCTAAAACAACTCCCCCGCCCGCGAAGGTGGGGGAGTTGTTTTGTGCCTGTTGGCAGGCAACCCGTTGTCATCAATGGTTCGGACATCTCGCAATCTCGTACACCGTCAACAGATCCAACAGGACTTCTTTTCCCCTCTACCCTTGTGCAAGAGAGGCCTCGCGCAGCGACTGGGACAGCCGCATGCGGAGGGGGTGAGGGGGAAGCGGGCCGAGCATCACGAGAAGTCTGACCAGATGCCCGCAACTGATCGGCTGATGCTTTTGTGGTTCCACAGGACTTGAGAAACGACCTCTGGGACGCCAGCTGTGTCAACCTTTACCAGTTCAGTCATCGGAGGCTGAACACCTCCTGATTACAGATATCCATCAGGCATCCCTTGAAAGATGTCCGCACCTTCCGTTATTTGGCGTTCATGTGGTACAGCTCGATGCCCAGCGCGGTGCGGTCCGGGAACCCCTTCCAGTAGGTGTCGTCGGCCTTGGGCGTGCCGTCGGCGTTGCGGCTGTACCTGCCGTCCTGCGCCACCGGGGTCGGCACGTTCAGGTAGCCGGCAGCCGCCGCGTCACCCTTCAGGCGGTAGTTCAGGAAGGCCGTTACGAAATGCTCGTTGAGGTTGTTCAGGCGCTGCATGTCCCAGGCGGCCTCGGCGTAGTGGTCGTACTCACTGGGCAGGCCCAGGCTGGCCGCCGGGGGCGGGTTGGGCGCGGAGTTGTGGCGGGCGTTCTGATACACCACCATGTAGCGGTCCGAGTTGACGGCGTTCTCGAACAGCGACTTGACGCCGCCCAGGTAGCCCGCCACATCGTCGTGGTCGCCCACCAGGAAGAGGGTCGGCACCTTGACGTTGCTCAGGCCAGCGGCGTCCCAGAAACCGAAGGTGGCGGCGGTCTTGACCCCGATGGCTTTCACCGCGTAATCGCCGCCCCAGGGCGCGAAGGCCACCACGGCTTTCAGGCGCGGATCAACCGTAAAGTTGCCGTTCTGCCGCGCCTTGAGTGCGCCTCCGGGCACGAAACCCAGCACCTGATCGGCGTAGCCTGCTCCTGCGAAGTTCAGCGCTCCGTAGCCGCCCATGCTGTAGCCCAGCAGCGCGGTGTTGCCGGCGTCCACCAGCCCGCTCAGGAAGCCGCTGCCCGACGTGGACAGGGCCGCCACGCCGTCCAGCACCGCCTGGTCGTCCTGGGCGCGGTTGAGCAGCGTGCTGGAAAAGGCGGCCTTGTCGGCGTGGGTGCTGTCGGTGTGGTCGATGGAGGCCACCACATAGCCCTTGCTCGCCAGGTTCTCGGCCAGGTAGCTCATCAGGTAGCGGCTGCCCGGATAGCCGTGCGAGAAGATCACCAGTGGATACTTGCCCCCCTTAGCGTCTGGGGCGGCGTCACGGGCAGCGCGGCCCATGAAGGTAAACGGCACCACCGGGCGTTTGGCGTCGCCGGGGCCGCTGCCCAGCGCGTCTGTGTACACCGTACTCTGGACCTGCCCGGCGCTCAGGCTGGCCGGATACCAGACCTCGATGGTCAGGGGGCGGTCATAGCGCGGCAGGGTGGTCGGGGCCGGGGTCATGGTCGCCGCTCTGGCAATGTCGAGCACGTCTTTCCGGACCAGCGAAATGGTCCGCACGCC
>JANXWI010000319.1 GCA_025351205.1 Deinococcus sp. | reverse complement strand
CAATACTCTTCGGGCGCATCCGGAGTTCGGGAAACTGCTCTAAAGCATTTGTCAAAAAGGCGTTCTCTTTTTGACCGACTGGAAGGAGTGAATTTAGTCGAGGATTTGGGAGAATGGAGCTGACGAAAGGCTGTTATTTCGGCAGCGGAGTTCGGACAAATGCTCTAGGCTCTGGACATGCCTGTTCTCCCTGATTTGCAAGCCGCCCTGGACCGCATCCGCGCCGCTGTAAATGCCTCAGCCCCCCTCCCGGATGGCCGCCAGCTCGACGGCTGGCTGATCTACGACTTCCAGGGGCTGAATCCGCACGCCCGCACCGTGCTGGGGCTGCGGGACGCTTTTCTCACGCGGCGCTACTTCGTCTGGGTTCCGGCCCAGGGCACGCCGACCCTGATTCATCACCGCATCGAGGGCGGAACGTGGCGCACGCTGGCGGCGGGAGCAGACCTGAATTTTCTGCCGTACAGCGCCCATACCGAGCTGGACGCGCACCTGAGCGCGCTGCTCAGCGGCAAACGTGGCGCGCTGGAATACAGCCCGAATGGGGCGGTGCCCTACGTCAGCCGGGTGGACGCGGGCACGCTGGAGCGGCTGCGGGCAGCGGGCTTCGGGCCGCACAGCAGCGCCGACCTGCTGCAAGGCTTCACCGTCTGGGGCGAGGGTGATCTGGAGGCGCACGGGCGGGCGGTGGCGGTGCTGATGGACGCCAAAGACGCCGCCTATCAGCTGATCCATGAACGGCTCAAGGCGGGCCAGCCGGTGAGCGAGCTGGAAGTTCAGGCCGTCATCATGCAGCGGATCGGGGCGGCGGGCATGAGCGCCGGGCATCCGGTCAACGTGAGCTTTGCCGGACACGCCGCCGACCCGCACTACGAGCCGTCAGAGGACAACCACGCCACCTTGCAGGCGGGCCAGTGCGTGCTGATCGACCTCTGGGCGCAGGAGCCGGGGCGGCCTTTTGGCGACGTGACCTGGGTGGGCCACGCGGGCGAACCGGGCGCGGACTACCTGCACGCCTGGGACGCGGTGGCCGGGGCGCGGGACGCAGGACTGAAATTGATGCGAGAACGGCTGGGCCAGGCCGCTCAGAATGGGGGCCAGGAACTGGAAGGCTGGGAGGTGGACCGCGCCGCCCGCACGGTCATCGAGCAGGCAGGGCTGGGCGAGTTCTTCACGCACCGGCTGGGACACAACCTGGGCGTGCAGATTCACGGCAGCGGGGCCAACCTCGACGACCTGGAAACCCACGACACCCGCAGGCTGTTGCCGGGTCAGGCCGTGACCATCGAGCCTGGAGTGTACGTCCAGGCGCAGGGCTTCGGCATTCGCAGCGAGGTCAACCTGCTCATCACGCCGCAGGGTCCGCTGCTGACCACGCCGGTGCAGGCGCGGCCCTTCGTGCTGGGCGTGGGCGAGTGGGACGCGGTGCGGGCGGCGGGGCTTGGGGAAAGCTGAAGAGTGTCACCCCGGACCGACAAGAACTTCCTGCGGCTCGCACTGGCCGAAGCACATCTGGCGCGTGAACGCGGTGAAGACCCATTCGGGGCGGTGATCGTGCAGGCCGGGCAGATCGTGGCCCGGTCAGGTTCGCGCGAACTGGAACTGGGCGACCCCCTCGCGCATGCCGAGGTGCTGGCAATCCGGACAGCGTGCCATACGCTGAATACCCTGAGTCTGCGAGGCTGCACACTCTACAGCAGCACAGAACCGTGCCTGATGTGTTCCGGCGCACTCAAATGGGCCGGGATAGACCGGGTGGTGTTCAGCATGCCGCAGAGCGCATTACAGGCCCTCAGCGGCGGCCTGAAGAAGCCCAGTTGCGCTGAACTGGTCAATATCGGAAACAGACGGATCGAAGTGATGGGAGAGCTGCTTCTGGATGAAGGGCTGGCGGTTCTGGCGGGCCACCTGTTTCTCGCCAAAGCGCAGTGGTACGCCGCTCGCAGGCGCTGAGTCTTACTCCGCCTCGTCCTCCGCCAGCAGCCGGTACAGCGCCTTGCGGGCCGTGTTCAGAATGCTGGCGGCCTCCTTTACCTGTGCCCCGCTGCCCGCCTGCGCCACCTGCCCCGCCGCGCCCATCAGGCCGTGAAGCGCCTGCCGCAGTTCGATGCGCCCGCCGCCCCTGCCCCCCTCTTCCTGTGCGTCCCAGGGAGCTTTCAGGGCCTCGGCGTTGTCCTGAACGTACTTTCGGCCCGCTTCGCTCAGGGCGTAGGCCTTCTTGCCCTCCTGCGCCTGGACCTCGATCAGGCCCTCGTCTTCCAGCTGCGACAGGGCCGGGTACATGCTGCCGGGGCTGGGCTGCCACAGGCCGCCGCTGCGCTGGGCAATTTCCTGAATCATGCTGTAGCCGTTGCGCCCTTCCTCCGAGAGCAGCGCCAGGATCGCCAGCCGCAGGTTGCCCACCTTGGCGCGGGGGCCGCGCGGACCGCCCCGGAAACCGCGCGGGCTGTCTTCACCGAAATCCGGGCCGCCCGGACGGTGGCCGAACTCGCGCTGACCTCTGGCGCGGTCACAGCGGCCAGGGGCGTCCTGGCGACGGGCGGAACCGAATCCGCCTTTCTGAAAAAATGAAGCTCTGTCGTGGTTATGCATTTATACGCTCCTCCTGAGCGATATATCGAAAATACTCTTACGATATATCGTTTGTCAAGAGGCGCGGCGAGATTCAGGCGGGTCTGATCAGCCGCCCACGCGCCGCCGGATCGATCTGGCCCCCGGCATACGCCCGCACCCCGCGCAGCCAGGTCGAGACGACGCGCCCCCGCAGAGCCTGCCCGACATAGGGGCTGGTTTCCGGCCAGCGGTTCAGCAGGTCGCCCGCCTTCAGGACCGCCTGTGCGCCCAGATCGACCAGCGCCAGATCGGCGTCGAAGCCCACGGCGATCTCTCCTTTTCCTGCCAGCCCGAAACGCCGCGCCGGGGCCTGGGCGGTCAGCTCGGCCAGCCGGGGCAGCGTCAGGCCGTGCCCCCTTCCGCCTGCAAGATCAGTCCCGTGCGTCAGCAGGGCGCTCAGGCTGCTCTGCACGCCAGCAATTCCGCCCCAGACCTCGAACGGATTGGCCGAGGTCTTCAGCCCTGGCGGACACGGCGAATGGTCGGAGCCGATGGTGTGGATGCTGCCGCCCACCACCGCCGCCCAGAGCTGGTTCTGAACGTCCTGGGAGCGCAGCGGGGGCGCACATTTCAGCATGGATCCCAGCCGTTCCAGATCGGCGCCCGTAAAGCTCAGGTAGTGCGGGCAGGTCTCGGCGCTCACGTCCACGCCGTCTGTCCGCGCCTGGGCGATCAGCGCCGCGCCCTCGCCGCTGCTGACATGCACCACGTGCAGGCGGCAGCCGGTCTCACGGGCCAGGGTCAGGGCCAGTGCAATGGCCTCCAGTTCGGCCCGCACAGGGCGGCTGTTCAGGTAGTCGCGCCAGGATGCGCCGGGCCTGTCCAGCCCTGCCGAGAGCTGCGCGGTCAGCGCCTCCGACTCGGCGTGGACGGCCACCGGCAGGCCCAGCGCCGCCGCCTGACGCATCCCTTCGTGCAGGGTGGCCTCGTCTGAGGCCGGAAACTCGGCAATCCCGCTGCCGCTCATGAACGCCTTGAAGCCCAGCACCCCGCACGCGGCCAGTTCCGGCAGGCGTTCCAGGTTGAGAGGAGTCAGGCCACCCCAGAGGGCAAAATCGGCGTGCGAATGTGCCCGGGCCGCTTCCAGCTTGGCGGCGAAGGTGGCCGCGCCGAGCAGTGGCGGATCGCTGTTGAGCGGCATGTCCCCGAAGGTGGTTCCGCCGCCCGCCAGCAGCGCCGAACTGCCGCTGTGCAGGCCCTCCCAGTCGCCGCGCCCGGGTTCGTTGAAATGCACGTGCAGGTCCACCAGGCCGGGCAGGACGTGCAGCCCGCCGGCGGAGTGTTCGGCGCGGGCCGCTTCCAGCAGCTCCGGTTCCAGTGCCCGCACCACGCCGCCCTCGATGCCGATGTCGAGGGGCAGAACGCCTGTCGGGGTCACCACCTGTCCGCCGCGAACGATGAGGTCGAGCATGGGGGAAGTCTAGCGGCCCAGGTCTGGCGGCTGAGCTGGACGGTTGAATCCAGACTGTCTCTGACGCCCGCTGCCACCGCCAGCCGTTACCCTGGAGGCCGTGACCGCCGCTTCCACTTCTCCCGTCGCCGAACTCTTCTGGGTGTTTCTGAAACTCGGCCTGAGAAGTTTCGGTGGCCCAGTGGCGCACCTGGGGTACTTCCGCACCGAACTGGTGACACGGCGCGGCTGGATGACCGACGCCGCCTACGCCGATCTGGTGGCCCTGTGTCAGGTGCTGCCCGGCCCGGCCAGTTCGCAGGTGGGCATGGGCGTGGGGCTGCTGCGGGCGGGCGGCCCCGGCCTGATCGCGGCGTGGCTGGGCTTCACGCTGCCGAGCGCGGTCATCATGTTCGCGTTCGCGTTTGCGCTGGACCGACTGGGGAACCTCGAGGGGGCGGGCTGGCTGGCCGGCCTGAAGGTCGCGGCGCTGGCGGTGGTGGCGCAGGCGGTGTCCGGCATGGCCCGCACCCTGACCCCCGACGCTCCTCGCCTGACGCTGGCCGCCCTGGTGGCGGCCCTGATTCTGGTGTTTCCGTACAGCTGGGTGCAGCCGCTGGCCCTGCTGCTGGCCGGGGGGCTGGGCTGGCGCTGGCTGAAGGCCCCTGATCTGGCCGCGCCGGGCAGCCTGGGTGCTCCTGTTTCCCGCCGGGCGGGCGCGGCGCTGCTGCTGTTCACGCTGGGGCTGCTGTTCGCCTTGCCGCTGCTGGCCGCCGCCTCAGGGCGGGCCGATCTGCACCTGCTCAGCGTCTTCACGCGGGCCGGGGCGCTGGTGTTCGGGGGCGGACACGTGGTGCTGCCGCTGCTCCAGGCGGGGCTGGTGCCGCAGTTGCTGGACGCGGGCACCTTCGTGGCGGGCTACGGCGCGGTGCAGGCCATGCCGGGGCCGCTGTTCACGTTTGCCAGCTTCCTGGGCGCGGCCTCCCGCACCGGGCTGAATCCGGGCTACGGGGCGCTGGTGGCGACCGTCGGCATCTTCCTGCCTGCCGCGCTGCTGGTGGCGGGCGTGCTGCCCTTCTGGAGCGCGCTGCGCCTGCGTCCTGGCTCCCAGTCGGCGCTGGCCGGACTGAACGCCGGGGTGGTGGGCCTGCTGTTGGCCGCGCTGTACACGCCCGTGTTCACCAGCGCGGTGCAGAGCGGCAGGGCGGGAGGCACCGAACTGGCGCTGGCGCTGGCGGCCTACGTGGCCCTGGCCGCCTGGAAGCTTCCGCCCTGGGCCGTGGTGCTGGCGTGCGCGGGGGTGGGCTTTGCCGTCCTCTGAGCTGCCAGATCTGCCAGGGCTGCCTGTTCTGCCAGAGTTGCCTGACCTGGAGATTCCGGCGCTGTGTCTGGTTCTGTTGATCGGCGTGCCGGATGACCTGCGGGCCGACTTTGCCCGCCGCCATTTTGCCCCGGAAGAGGTGCAGACCAGCCTGGAAGGTGCGTCTGAGCGCCTGTCACGCGGCCTGCTGACGGTGCTGGACGCCCCCCACCTGCGTGCCCTGGAGCGGGCCGGGGCCGCGCAGCTGGCCCGTGACCAGAACGTGCAGGCGGTGGCCCTCGTGCTCGACCCGCCGCTGACCTCATCAGACATGCAGACCCGGCAGGACGTGGCCGATCTTCACCGCGAACTGGGCGGGCACGACTCGCCGGGCCTGAGGGTGGAGGGCTTCCGCGCGGCCCACCGCCTGAGAAGCCGGGCCGAACTGGACAGCGTGCAGCTGCGGCGCGTGCCCCTGAAACCGGATCGCCGGGGGCTGCACGGTCCCTTCGACCTGATCGGAGACGTTCACGGCTGCCTGACCGAGCTACTCTCGCTGCTGAGCGGGCTGGGCTATACCGTATCAGGGGCGCTGGAGGTCACAGCCCCGGCAGGCCGAACGGCAGCCTTTCTGGGCGATCTGGGAGACCGGGGGCCGGACACGCCCGGCGTGCTGCGCCTCGTCATGGGCATGGTGCAATCTGGCACGGCGCTGTGCGTGCAGGGCAACCACGACGCCAAGCTGCTGCGCGCCCTCCAGGGCCACCCGGTCAGGGTCACGCACGGGCTGGAAGTCAGCCTGGAGCAGCTGTCGTATGAGCCGCCCGAGTTTGGGGGCGCCGTGCGGGACTTTCTGGCGGCGCTGCCCCACCATCTGCTGCTCGACGACGGGCGTCTGGTGGCCGCCCACGCCGGGCTGCCCGCACACCTTCAGGGCAGAGACAGCGGGCGGGTCTGGAGTTTTGCGCTGTACGGCGACGTGGAGCGGCAGGGACACGATGAAAACGGCCTGCCCATTCGCAGAGACTGGGCCGCCACCTACCACGGCCCCGCGCTGGTGGCCTACGGACACACGCCCGTGCAGCAGCCGCGCTGGAAAAACCGCACGGTCAACCTCGATACCGGCTGCGTGTTCGGGGGCCAGCTTTCCGCGCTGCGCTACCCGGAACTGAGCACCGTGAGCGTGCCCGCACAGGCCGCCTACCGGGAGGCAGGCCGGGCGCTGATGGAGGTGGGGCCGGAGGAGAGGGGCGCGTAGTCTGGAGCGCGTGGCCTGTAGAAACAGCCCAGAAAACCGGATTCCGCCGACCCGCCCTGGCCTTTCCCGCAGGCTACGCGCCACGCGCCACAATCCCCCTTCAGGGCATCCGCACCGCGTCGCAGTTGTTGCCGCCTGTTCCGCCCTGGGCGTTCTGGTCCACGATCACGGTCTCGCTGCGGCCCACGAAGCCCAGACAGCGCGCCTGCGCCTGCAACTCCTGGGGATCGTCCGCGTGTGCCCGGGCCTCGTTCAGCACGCGCAGATCGGTGTTCAGGGCCGAAATGTCCAGTTGCACGCTGCGGACTTCCTGCTGCCAGATGTAGTGGCGGTACACCCCGTTGCCGATCAGGAAGGTCATCTGGACTGTGCCCAGCGCGGCCAGCAGGCAGGCGACCATCAGGCTCAGGGGCAGGCGCTGGACCTCGGCCCAGGTCGGCAGCCTGCCGGACCACATCGGCAGCTGCCAGCGCCCAGCCGAACGCCCAGCCGAACGCCCAGTGTGCGCAGACGAACGGCCCGCTGGCCTCCGCCCCCGCAGCTTCAGGCGTGGCCAGCCCAGACCTGGACGGCTGGAGGCTGGGCGGCTGGAGGCTGGGCGGCCAGAAGCCGGGCGATTGGAAAAACGCGGACGCAGGCGCACGCCACGAGTCTACAACCTCAGGGGGCGTGCAGACCGATCATCTGCCGCCGTCCCTCATGCCGCGTCTCTCATACTGCGTCTCTCAGCCGCTAGACTGGCCCGCATGGACTGGAAATGCGCCCACCGTACCCGCATCCAGATGCGCTACAGCGATACCGACATGATGGGTCACATCAACAACGCGGCCTACGCGCAGTTTCTGGAACTGGCTCGGATGGACTACCTGGACTGGCTGCTGCCGCCCGGTTCCCGCCCCGTGAGCATGGTGCTGGCGCGGCTGGAGCTGAACTATCGCCGGGAAGTGCGGCTGGGCCAGCAGGTCGAGGTGCTGACGCTGCTGCGCCACGTGGGCAACAGCAGCTGGAGCTACGCCTTTCAGATTCTGGCCGACGGACTGCTGAGTGCCGACGGAAGTAGCGTGCAGGTCCATACCGACCCCCAGACCCGGAGACCGGCCCCCCTGCCCGCCGAGATGCGCGAGTTGCTGCTGGCCGCGCTGCACCCGGAAGCCGTGCCGTCTCTGGAGGCCGCCCGTGGCTGAGGTCCCCGAGGGCTTCGAGAAGGCCGTGCAGTACCAGGGCGACCCCTGGGTGCTGCTGATGACCATGCCGCGCATCGTGGCCGAGAGTTACCGCCGTCTGCTGGCCGAAAGCGGCGTGGTCACGGTGATCCGCACGCCGTTTCAGTGGGTCATGAGCAGCCCGGTGATCGAGATCGAGACGGGCGGCTACATGGGCGACGTGGGGCTGTACGTGCCGCAGGTGCAGGAACGGGAGGCCGACGCCATCTTGCAGGGCGGGCCAGACGACGCGGCACCAATCTCGGCGGAGGGCCAGCCGTGACCGGGCGGCCAGCTGAACAGACCGGGGCGCAGCGGCCCAGTACCGAGCGTCCCAGTACCGAGCGGCCCAGTACCGAGCGGCCCAGCATCGGCATCGACATCGGCGGCACCAAGATCGCGGTGGGCCTGCTGGTGGACGGCGAACTGCACGACTTTCACAGCTCTCCCACCCCGGATACCGGCTGGCCCGCCGTGCTCGACGCCGCAGCGGCCCTGGTGCGCCCGCTTCTGGAGCGGCATCCGGGGGCGCAGACGGTGGGCCTGGGCATTCCTGGCCCCATCAGCACCGACAGACAGCGGGTGGTGTTCGCCCCCAACATCTACGGCTTTACCGACGTGCCGGTGGTAGAGGGGCTGCACGAGCGCCTTGGAGTAAGCGTCAGCATGGAAAACGACGCCAAGGTGGCGGCTCTGGCCGAGGCCACGCTGGGCGCGGCGCGGGGCAGCAGCAGCAGCGTGTACATCACGGTCAGCACCGGCATCGGCAGCGGCATCGTGCTGAACGGGCGGCTTTGGCGCGGCTTTCACGGCGTCGCCGGGGAGCTGGGGCACGTGGTCAGCGTGACGGGCGGCCCCGTCAGCGGCGCGGGGCAGGCGGGCACGCTGGAGGCGGTGGCGAGCGGTACGGCCATCGCCCGAGACGCCAGCTACGCGCTGAACCGCGAGGTTTCCACCGCCGAGGCCTTCGCGCTGGCGCAGTCCGGAGACCGCCTCGCTGGCCTGGTGGTGCGCGCGGCCATGACGCGCATCGGGCTGGCGATTGCCGACGTTCAGAAAATGCTCGACCCGGAGGTGGTCGTGATCGGGGGCGGGGTGGCGGGCGTGGGGCCGTACTTTTTCGAACATGTGCAGGCCGCTGCCGACGAGGCCGCTGCCGGATTCGCCCGCCCGCAGATTCGCCCGGCGCTGCTGGGGGGACGGGCGGGGGTGATCGGGGCGGCGCTCTCGGCGCTGCTGGGGTGAGGGTTGGGTTAGGTGGCGTGTACTGTTGGGCTTTAGCGTTGTGCTTTTGCTCTGCCCCTACCCCCGCCGGGGCGACTGGCTGGTCGTCAGGGGCGGCGGGCAAGCGTGGCCAGCCGCGCTGTTTTGCCCAAGACGCCCCTCCTCTGGCTAGACTGATCAACGCGTCCTTGATCAGAGCGGCAGGGGGGGCTTAGAAGAACGTCAAGCGCTGCGCTATCTGGAAGGCACGCTGGCTCAATCAGCGGGGTATTGACCCTGGTTTCACGCATCTGGAAGGCGGAAATCCGCTCCCTGACGCTGGAAAGGGTGTAGGTTTGCCTCAGTCACTGAATTGCCTGGGCGTTCTTGGGCAAAACAGCGCGGCTGGCCACGCTTGCCCGCCGGCTTTGATCCGCCGAAGGCTGTGCGGCAGCTGTTGATTTGGGTTGCCAATTCATCCTGACGACCAGTTTTTCACCCAGAGCTTTAGCCTGGTAGAACCTCCTCCCCTTGGCCGTTAGCCCCTCCCCCTTGAGGGGGGAGGTTGGGAGGGGGAGAGGGGAATGAGCGCAGCGATTGCCTTTCCCCCTCTCCCTCCGGGAGAGGGCCTTGCGCAGCAAGGGGTGAGGGGCCACCCAGCAGCCTTCCCCCGAACACCTCCCTTCATCAACCTCCATCCCGTCATCCTCGACCTCCCGGCCACTGTGTCCGCGTGTTAGCCTCCGGGTATGCAGGCAGGCCAGACACTGAATACCCAGGCGACCCGCGCCGCCGTCAGCATCGCGCTGGCGGTCACGCTGGGTCATTTCATCAACGACGCCTACGGGGCGATGCTCACGCCGCTGGCCCCGGCCATTCGCAGCCAGTACGGCGTGAGCATCGCCGCCGTGACGCTGCTGGCGAGTGTGTTCTCGCTGACCAGCAGTGTGCTCCAGCCGGTGCTGGGCGTCATCGGAGAACGCTTTGACCGCCGCGTTTTGGCCTCGATTGGCCCCGCCCTGACCGGCCTCGGCCTGACCTTCATGGGCTACGCGCCGCACTGTGGGGTGCTGCTGATGCTGGTGGCGCTGGCGGGTTTCGGCAGCGGCTTTTTTCATCCGGCGGGCGCGGCCTACACCGCCCGCTACAGCCCGCTGCATCAGCGCGGGCTGTGGGCCAGCATCTTCAGTGCGGGGGGCACAGCGGGCATGGCGCTCGGCCCGGTGTTCGCCGGGGTGGGGCTGCACGCCCTGCCGATCTTCGCGCCCATCGGGCTGCTGGTGGCCGCCGTCTCGTACCTCATCACGCCCGGCGACAGGCCCGCCGCCGGGGCCAGACGCGTGCAGCCGGCTGAGTACCTGGACATCTTCCGGGGGCCGCCGGGCGTGTTCCGGGGAGCCATGCTGCGGCTGTGGGGCATGGCGGTGCTCAGGTCGATGGCGAGCATGGGCTACAACGCCATGCTGCCGTTCATCATGATCGGGCGCGGCTTCGGTCTGCGCGAAACCGCCCTCACGCTCGCGGTGTTCTCGGTGGCCTCGGCGGTGGGCGGCATCGTGGGCGGGCGTATTTCAGACCGGGTGGGGCGGGTGCCGGTGCTGAGAAGCGCCATCGTGGCGACGTTGCCGCTGTTCGCCTTCCTGATCTACAGTTCGCCCGCCCAGTGGTGGTTTTACCCGCTGACCTTCATCGTGGGCGCGCTGGTCAACGCCAGCATTCCGGTGGGCGTGGTCACCGCCCAGGAATACGCGCCTGGGCACGTGGCCGTGGCGAGCAGCATCATGATGGGGTTCTCGTGGGGGACGGCGGGCCTGCTGATCTTTCTGGTGGGCCTGCTGGCCGACGCCACCTCGCCGGTCACGGCGGCGCTGGCCAGCCTGACGCTGCTCGTTCCCAGCGCTTTTCTGGCCGCCAGCCTGCCGGAACCGGAGAAGCGCACGTTCTGAGCGCCGTACTGCCCTGAAATAAATGCTATTCCTCGCGCCTGGGCAGCGTTCCCTGTTCGTACAGCCGGGTGAAGGCCTCGACCACCTGCGGGTCGAACTGCCTGCCTGCCGTGCGGTGCAGGTACAGCAGCGCCTGCACCGCCGTCCAGGCAGGTTTGTAGGGCCGCTCGCTGACCAGCGCGTCGTAGGTATCGACCACGCTCACCACGCGGCCCGACAGCGGAATGGCCTCGGCGCACAGCCCCCTGGGGTAGCCGCTGCCGTCCCAGTGTTCGTGGTGAGACAGCGCCACCTCGGCGGCCAGGCGCAGCAGGGCGCTGGTGCTCTGGGCCAGCAGCCGCGCGCCCAGTTCGGCGTGGGTGCGCATGATGGCCCATTCATTGCTGCTCAGCTTACCTTCCTTGAGCAGGATGGCGTCGGGAATCGCCAGCTTGCCGATGTCGTGCAGCCGGGCGGCCAGACTCAGCGAGCGCACGCCTTGGTCGTCCATGCCCAGCGCCTGCGCCACACAGGCGCTGGCGTCACCGACCCAGCGGGCGTGCGGCCCCAGCGGCGCGTCACGGAACTCGGCTGCCGAGGCCAGCAGTTCGGTCATTTCGACCTGGGTGGCCTCCAGCTGGGCGGTGTACTCGGCCACGGTCTGGACGAGCAGGTGTTCCTGGCGGTTCAGCTCGCCCTCCTGACGGGTGTAGGCGCGGGTCAGGCGCATCACGCTGGCCTGGGCGCGTTCGTTGCGGCGCGACACGTCGTGCAGGTAAAAAGACTGGTGGTGCTTGAGCGCCTGCTCGAACTGTCCGACCCCCTGGTAGGCCATGCTCAGCTCCCAGTGGGCGGCGGCCAGCTCCGGGTGGTTGCTCTCGCCCTCCGGCTGTTCACGGTCCGATTTTTCCAGCGCCTCCAGCCGTTGCCGCGCGTCTTCCAGCCTGACCTGGGCCTGGGCCAGCCTGACGCCTTCGAGCGGGCTGAGGGTGTCGGGGAGGGGGTCGGGTTCTGTGTACGCGGCAGACATATCGTGGCCCCTATCTTGACATATCCGGGCCACGCAGCGAAGGGGCCGGGGTCTCGTCCGCTGGGGGGGATACCCTCTTTCCCGCCTCCCTCCGCCGTCCGGTTGTGGGCAGCCAGATGTTCTAAACTGAACCCAGTCCAGATACCTGCCAGACAGCTGCCCGCTTTCCCTCTCTTCAGCTCACCCCGGAGGCTCCACCATGTCCGCACCCGTGTCCAGCACGCCCCGCGCCCGACCCCTCCTGAGCACCATGATGGACGTGCCGCTGACCGTTCAGACCATCCTGGAACGGATTCGCACGCTGTATTTCGACCGCGAGGTGGTGAGCCTGATGGTGGCAGGCAGGGACGAGGCCGGGAACCCGGTGCCGGAAGCCCACCGCAGCACCTACGGCGAGGTGGCGGAGCGCGCCCTGCGACTGGCCAACGCCCTCACGGCGCTGGGCGTGCAGCAGGGAGACCGGGTGGCGACGCTGGCGGTCAACAGCTACCGGCACCTGGAATGCTACCTGGGCATTCCCAGCATGGGCGCGGTGCTGCATACGGTCAACATCCGGCTGCACCCGGATCAGGTGGCCTGGATTCTCAACCACGCCGAGGACCGGGTCCTGATCGTCGAGAACCTGTTCGCGGGCCTGATCCCGGCCATCCGGGCGGCCTGCCCCGGGCTGGAAGCAATCATCGTGATGGGGCCGACGCCCACACCCATCGACGGCGTGCTGGACTACGACACCTTTGTGGCGGGCCATTCCAGCGACTTCGCCTACCCCGACCTCGACGAACGGCAGGCGGCGGCCATGTGCTACACCTCGGGCACCACCGGCAACCCCAAGGGCGTGCTGTATTCGCACCGCTCGACGCTGCTGCACAGCCTGGCGGCGGCTCCCAAGGACGCGCTGGACGTGGGCGAACGCGACACCGTGATGGCCATCGTGCCGATGTTTCACGTCAACGCCTGGGGCCTGCCGTACACCTGTGCCCTGGTGGGGGCCAAGCAGGTGTTCTGCGGAATGTTCAGCGACGGCAAAAACGTGGCCCGCATGCTGGAGCAGGAACAGGTCACCATCACGGCGGGCGTGCCGACCATCTGGATGGGCCTGCTGGGTGAACTCGACCGCGCGCAGACAGCGGGTACTCCCTACGACCTGCACCGCCTGAACAGCCTGGTGGTGGGCGGCAGCGCCGCGCCTGAAGCCCAGATCCGGGCCTTCCAGACGCGCCACGGCCTGAAGCTCAACCACGCCTGGGGCATGACCGAGACGCACCCGCTGGGCACCGTGAGCGTATTGCCTGTCGGCGTGGACCTGATCAGCGACGAGGGCTACGCCCTCCAGGCCAAACAGGGCCGCACCGTGCCGCTGATCGAGCTGGCGCTGCTGAGCGATTCAGATGAGCAGGGCGGCGCAGGCGAGCTGCTGCCCCACGACGGCAAGACCATGGGCCGCCTGATGGCGCGTGGCCCCTGGGTGGCCGCCAGCTACTACAAAGGCGAGGGCCAGAGCAACTTCATGACGCTGGGAGGCAAGCTGTGGTTCGACACCGGCGACATCGCCACCATCGACGCGCGCGGCTATATGCACATTCAGGACCGCAGCAAGGACCTGATCAAATCGGGTGGCGAGTGGATTTCCAGCGTTGACCTGGAGAACGCCCTGATGGCCCACCCTGCCGTGGCCCAGGCCGCCGTGATCGCGGTGCCCGACCCCAAGTGGGACGAGCGCCCGCTGGGGGTGCTGGTGCTGGTCGCCGGGGCTAGTGCGCCGGACCACGCCGAGCTGACGGCCTTTCTGGCGCCCAGGTTTGCCAAGTGGTGGCTGCCCGACGCCTACGAGGTGGTCGCGGCCATTCCCATCGGGGCCACCGGCAAGTTCCTCAAGCGCGAGTTGCGTGACCAGTTCACGGCGTATCAGGGGGCGGGGACGGCGAGTCGCGACTGAGGCTGCTGGGCGGGGGTGATTTGAAGTTTGTTGGAAGCTTTTGCTGGGCTTTGGCTTTAAGCATTTGCCTTTCCCCACCCCCCAGCCCCCTACCGCTCCGACCAGAGACGCGTTGATCAATCTAGCCAGAGGAGGGGCCGCCCCCGACGACCAGCCAGTCGCCCCGGAGGGGTAGGGGGGGCTAAACAGAACCGTCAAGCGCTGCGCCATCTGGAAGGCGAGTCGGCGCATTCGGCGGGGTATTGACCCTGGTTTTATTTGCCTGGAAAGCGCAGATTCGCTCCAGCTGCCTCGCATGGGCGTTGCGACATGTTGTCAGCGCCGCTCCGTAAGGCCGCGACTCTGATGCGCCGAAGGCTGTGCGTTCACTGCCGCTCTGGATTGCCCAGCTTCATGCACCGTACAGCCTTTTTACCAACACGCACTGACTCTCATCGTCTTTAAAAACGGGTCGTCAGAATGCACCAGCGCCCCTTCCAGGCCACCGCAACGGGCGTGCGGCGGATCAAAGCCGGCGGGCAAGCGTGGTCAACCGCGCTGTTTTGCCCAAGAACGCTCTGGCAATTCTGTGGCTGAGGCGAATCGGCAAATCTTCCAGTGTCAGGAAGCGGATTTCCGCCTTCCAGATGCGTAAAACCAGGGTCAATACTCCGCTGATTGAGCCGACTGACCTTCCAGACAGCGCAGCGCTTGACGTTCTTCTAGGCCCCCCTACCGCTCTGACCAAGGACGCGTTGATCAGTCTAGCCAGAGGAGGGGCCGCCCCCGACGACCAGCCAGCCGCCCGGCGGGGGTAGGGGCTGGGGGTGGGGGAGAAGCAAAAGCTCAAAGCCCGACAGTACAAGCCAACTCAAACGTAAATCACCCCCGCCGAACCGCCGTCACCAGCACCTCGTACTTGCCGGTCACGTACACCGTGAAGCCGTGCCCCTGAAGCGCCCGCCGCGCCTGCATCACGTCTTTGACCAGCAGGCTCAGATCAGGCCGGGTAAAATTGCGCGTCCGTGCGCCGTAGCTCAGCTCCCCGCCCCGGTAGCGCGCATTGGGAAAGCCCAGGATCAGCGTGCCCGCCGGGGCCAGCATGTCGGTACGCAGGGTGCGGATCAGGTCGGCCTGCACGATACCGGAACTCTGCAACAGGCTGAGCGCCAGAACGGCATCGAAACGGCCCAGTTCCGAGAGGCCGGGCAGCGTCACGTCCCGCACCCTGAACCCGTAGGCCGGATGACGTGCCCGCGCCACCTCCAGCGCCGAAGGCTCCAGGTCAAGGCCCAGCACCTGCAAATCATGGCCGGGATACACCTCCTCCAGCACGTCCATCTCGCGCCCGCCGCCCACCCCCAGGCTCAGCACCCGCGCCCCCGGCTTCAGGCCAGCCCGCGTCAGGGCTTCTGCAAGGTCGTGCAGAAAGTGCGGGTCTTCGAGCTTGTTGACACGGGCGAACTCGCTGCCAGCGGCGTAGCGGCCCGGAGTACGGTCGGGCGGCAGGATGAGCCGCCTCCTGAAACGAAGCTGCACCAGTTCGCCCAGCGGCACAGGCGTCAGAAACTGGGCGTCCAGCAGGTCGGCGGCGTCGGTCCAGGTCAGGTACGGGCGGTGGATTCCGGCTGGCCCCGCCTCGCCGGGGTACAGGCCCAGGGCAAGCCCGGCGTCGGGATCGGGCACCTTCAGGCTGGCCTCTTCGCCGCGCTCCAGCTGGGCACGCAGCCAGTTCAGCACCACGTTCAGCGGCTCGGTGGTGAAGGTGGGAACTGGGCCGGGCACCCGCGCAGGCTAGCCCATCTTCAACGTTCGGTGAGCGCCTCGGTGAGTAGAGGGGCACCTGGCCCGGCCCACATTTGTTAGCCTGTAGGTTGCGCGGGAAAGGCCAGCCAGCCAGCAGACGACAGCCAGCGGACATTTCTGTCCGGGTGGACGTTGTGCGAGACCAGACGTTGCGCCGCAGAGGAACACATGCCAAACACAGCCGCAAACAGAGACACCCTGAAGTTCTATACCTCCGAGTCGGTCAGCGAGGGCCACCCCGACAAGCTCGCCGACTTCATTTCAGACAGCATTCTGGACGAGTTTCTGCGCCAGGAGCCGACTGCCCGCGTGGCCGTGGAAACGCTGCTGACCACCGGTATGGCCGTGGTGGCGGGCGAGGTCACGGCAACCACGGCGCACGTGGACGTGCAGCGGGTGGTGCGCGAGGCGGTCAAGCAGGTGGGCTACACCCGCGCCCACTACGGTTTCGACGCCGAGTACAGCGCGGTGCTGGTGGCCCTGCACGAGCAGTCGCCCGACATCGCAGGCGGCGTGAACTTCTCGGAGGAGTGGCGGGACATGAGCGAGGCCGAGCGCCAGCTGCCCGCCAACGCCGACTCGCTCACCGGGGCGGGCGACCAGGGCCTGATGTTCGGCTACGCCACCGACGAGACGCCCGAGCTGATGCCGCTGCCCATCTCGCTGGCGCACAAGCTGACGCGCAGGCTGGCCGAACTGCGCAAGAGCGGCGCGCTGGGTTACCTGCGCCCCGACGCCAAATCTCAGGTGACGGTGGTGCGCGACGGCGAGATCGGCTCGGAGCGAGACCTGTGGGTCGATACCGTGGTCATCTCGACCCAGCACGACGAGGACGTGTCACAGGCCACCATCCGGGCCGACCTGGAACGTCTGGTGATCCGCGAGGTGATTCCCGCCGGGTACCTGCGCCCGGAAACCAAGCTGTTCATCAACCCCAGCGGCAAGTTCGTGATCGGCGGGCCGCACGGCGACACCGGCCTGACCGGGCGCAAGATCATCGTCGATACCTACGGCGGCGCAGTTCCGCACGGCGGGGGCGCTTTTAGCGGCAAAGACCCGACCAAGGTAGACCGTTCGGCGGCCTATTACGCCCGCTACATCGCCAAAAATATCGTGGCGGCGGGGCTGGCACGGCGGGCGCTGGTCGAGGTGGCCTACGCCATCGGGCGGGCCTCGCCGGTCAGTCTGCGGGTCGAGAGTTACGGCACGGGCAGCCTGAGCGACCATCAGCTGGCCGCGCTGGTCGAGCAGCTGTTCGATGCCCGGCCCCAGGCCATCATCCGGCAGCTCGATCTGCTGCGGCCCATCTACGCCCAGACCGCCGCCTACGGTCACTTTGGTCGCCCGGAGTTTCCCTGGGAGGCCACAGACCGCGCAGGAGCGCTGCGTGAAGCGGCGGGCCAGATGAGGGCCGCTCCCAGCGCGGTAGATGCTCTAGGCTAGACGCATGAAAGAAGCCGTTGTTACCGCCGCCGCTCCCGCCGCCATCGGGCCGTACAGCCAGGCCACCGTTTCGGGCCAGCTTGTTTACACCAGCGGTCAGATTCCGATGCTGCCCGATGGTTCAGTGCAGGAAGGCGACGTGTCTGTGCAGGCCCGGCAGGTGCTGGAAAACCTGAAAGCGGTGCTCACGGCTGCCGGGTCGGGGCTGGAGCGGGTGCTCAAGACCACCGTGTTCCTGAAGGACATGGAAGATTTTGCGGCCATGAACGCCGTGTACGCCGAGTATTTCACCGAGCCTTATCCGGCGCGCAGTACGGTGCAGGTTGCTCGGCTGCCGCGTGACGTGCGGGTGGAAATCGAGGCGGTGGCCGAGCGGGGTTGAGGATTGACCGTACTGGACGGCCTGTGGGTGGCTTTCCTCGCTGGCCGGAACTTTCAGGCTTTGTGCTTTGAATGGTGGCCGAGGTCGCTGCCCGCTTCGGCTACCGTGCCACGCTGGTGCTGAAGCCGATTGCAGGCGGGCAAAGGATTGAGGCTTTGTTGTAGGAGAAACGGAAATGAACGTGTGAGTTGGAAGAGTGTCTGGGCGCTTTTATTAAATGTTAGTGTTTCTTGGCGTTATAACACACTAATCTTTATACAGATTCTCAGAGGCTTCTCGCACCAAATTATCATAGTGTTTCACTAGTTTTCTGCTCAAGCTATTAAGTTTTTCGGCGTCTTGGTTAAAACGATCTACAAGCGCTTTATCCCTACTATCACGCCATTCTATTGGAATAGATTGATTTGTCTCATTGGGGTAAGTTAAAGAGGCAATAGCTGAAGTAAAGTCTTTGATTGATGACGATAAATCTAATCTTATGTTTTCTAAATCTTCATCCAAAAATCTTTTATCAACTGATGGATCGATCACATACAGGTATTCGCTGAAGTCTTTTAATTCTTCTATATGAAATCTGCCATAAAAATCGACTTCCTTAATGTAGTTTATAGATCCTAAAGGATTTAATATTCTTTTAATTTCCTCAAAGATGGATAAATCGTGTTTGAAATAGGATTTCTTAAATAGGAGGTTAAAATTCATGTAAAAGTTAATTTCAATGTACACAAGAGAAATAAGAGATATAGCCAAAGACAAGTAGAAATTAGGGCTTTGGTATTTTACAGTTAAAAATATCAACAGGAAAACGATAATCATATTTCCCCAACGCGCTACAAAAAGTCCTGAACG
>JANXWI010000299.1 GCA_025351205.1 Deinococcus sp. | reverse complement strand
GCGGCGATCAGGTCGTCGAGTGGCCCCATGTTGCGCCCGCGCGCCTCGTGCGTGCTGTAGTCGGCGTGGTCGGCCAGTTCGGGCCGCTCCATCTCGGCCACCAGTCGCCGGAAGACGTTTTCGCCGTTGGCCCCGATCACCACCCACTCGCCCGGCTGAAGGTCGTCGCTCAGCGCCGGATAGATGTTGCTGGGCGCGATGCCGGGCAGCACGCTGCCGCTGCGCTCACGAATTTCGCCCGCCAGCGCGTACTCGGGAATCATGCTCTCCATGTAGGTCAGCACCGCTTCGTACAGGCTGATGTCCACCACCTGTCCCCTGCCGCTTTTCAGCACCGAAAACAGCGCCATCATCGCGCCCAGTGCGCCTAAAGTTCCCGCCAGCATGTCCCCGATGGAGATGCCCACCCGCACCGGCGGCTGCCCCGGTTCGCCCGACAGCGCCCGCAGCCCGCCCACCGCCTCGCCGATGCTGCCAAAGCCCGCCCTGGAGCTGTACGGCCCGGTCTGCCCGTAGCCGCTGACCCGCACCATCACCAGCTTCGGGTTGATGGCGTGCAGCTCCTCCGGCCCCAGCCCCCACTTTTCCAGCGTGCCGGGGCGGAAATTCTCGACCAGCACGTCGGCCCCCGAGGTCAGGTCACGGGCGATGGCCTGCCCTTGCGGGTGGCGCAGATCGAGCGTGACCGACTTCTTGTTGCGGGCGATCACCGGGAACCACAGGCTTTTGCCCTGCGGTTTGTGGCGGCCCCAGGCACGCATCGGGTCGCCCACGTTCGGAGGCTCGACCTTGATCACCTCGGCTCCGAAATCGCCCAGCAGTTGACCCACGAAGGGTCCGGCCAGCAGCGATCCCATCTCGATGACACGCAGGCCGGAGAGCGGGCCGGGGGTGGGTGATATGGGTTCGGCGGAAGTTTGCGTCATGGTGGCTCCAGATTATCGACTGTGTAGGGTGTGGATGCTCGGCCTGTTCCACCCCCTCCCAGCCTCCCCCCTCAAGGGGGAGGGGCTAAAAGCGTTTGGGCTTTGGAGTAGTTGCACACATAGCATTTGCCGAACTGATTTGAGATGAGTTTGGATGCCTTCACTCCCTCACCCTTGACTGGCACAGCTCGAAGAGAGGGGGGAGGGCTGGGGAGGGGGTGAGCGGGCCGGACCTAATCAACGGCTGTCCCCGCACTTTCAAGCCGCTCCAGCACCTCGTTCAGCCCCAGCACGTCGGCGTATTTGGCGTTCATGTCGAAGAGGCTGGCCTCGTGTGGCCCACTCGCCCGGTCTCCCACGCATTCTCTCGGCACGATGACCCGGTAGCCGTGCTGGAGGCCGTCCACCACGGTGGCGCGCACGCAGCCGGAGGTGGTGGCCCCGCAGACGATCAGGGTGTCGGCACGGTGCTCCTGAAGCCAGTGGTGCAGCGGCGGCCCGAAAAACGAGCTGGCGAACAGTTTCGCCCAGACAGGCTCGGCGTCCTGCCTGCCCAGGCGCGTGTCGAGTTCGGCCCAGAGGCTGCCATCTTTCAGCAGCGCCAGTGACGGCACCTTGTCGAGGAAGTGCTGCGCCGGGTGAGGCCCGTCCGGGTACGAGACGGTGGTGAAGGCAACGGGCAAACCGTGCGCCCGCATCCTGTCCAGCAATGTGCGCGTGGCTTTCAGCTCAGCATGGTAATCAGACCCCAGCGGGCTGGCCGGGTCGGTGAAGCCCTGGCTGAAATCGACCACGATCACCGCCGGGCGCAGGCCGAAGCCCACCGCCGCGCCCAGTCCCCTGCGCCTGAATTCGTCTGACAGCCCATTCCCGGTCATGTGCCTCCAGCCAAGCTTGTGCGGCCCCCGTACTGTACCGTTCCGGCCTGTCTTCAGATAGATTGAGGCGAATCACAATCTGTTGCCGATGCCAGCGGTTCCCCGCCCAGTTTTGCTCTCTTCCAGCGCCCACGCGCGCAGTGAGTCCACCTGCAAGGAGTCAATATGGATTTTGGAGTCTTTCTTCCCATCGGCAACAACGGCTGGATGCTGTCGGCCACCAGCCCGCAGTACAAGCCCAGCTTCGAGCTGAACAAGCAGGTCACGCTGGCCGCCGAGAAACACGGCTTCGAGTTCGTGCTGAGCATGGTCAAGCTGCGCGGCTTCGGGGGCAAGACCGAGTTCTGGGACTACAACCTCGAATCGTTCACCCTGATGGCCGGGCTGGCCGCCGTGACAACCAGGATTCAGCTGTACGCCAGCGTCGCCACCCTGACGCTGCACCCGGCGATGGTGGCGCGCATGGCCGTGACCATCGACGACATTTCGGGCGGGCGTTTCGGCATCAACATCGTGTCGGGCTGGAACCGCAGCGAGTACGCGCAGATGGGCGTCTGGCCCGGCGACACGCACTACAACGAGCGCTACGACTACGCCACGGAATACGTGCAGGTGATGAAGGAACTCTGGAGCGGCGGCGCGAGCAGCTTTAAAGGCAAATACTTCGAGCTGGACGACTGCCGACTGCTGCCCAAACCCAGCCACCCTATTCCACTGGTGTGCGCCGGGGCGTCTGACCGGGGCATGGAATTCTGCGCCGAGCACGGCGATTACAACTTCATGATCGCCGACACCGAGGGGGAGAACCTGCGCGCCTTCAACGAGAAGCTGGCGGGTATTTCGGGCAAGTCCGGGCGCAAGGTCGGCACCTACGCGCTGTACACGGTCATTCTGGCCGACACCGACGAGGAGGCCAGGCGGCGCGAGCAGCACTACCGAGGCGGGGCCGACCTGGACGCCATCGCCTTCATGACCGGACAGGCGAACCTGGACACCGCCGGGACCACAGCTTCAGTCATCACGCAGCTTCAGGGCGTGACCTTCATGGGCATCGGTCTCCTGGTCGGGTCGCCCGCCACCGTGGCCCGCGAGATCGACCGGCTGGCCGAGATTCCCGGCACGGCGGGCATGATGCTCACCTTCGACGACTTCGTGCTGGGCGTCGAGCGTTTCGGCGCGGAGGTGATGCCGCTGCTGGCGTGTCGGCGGGCGGTGGCGGCGGATTGAAGGAGAGCTTGTGGCGCGTCGCTCGTAGCGTGTGGGAACAGCAGAGAACGGACATCGTTGCCATGTGAGGCAGGCTAGAACCTCTCTCCCTGAACC
>JANXWI010000250.1 GCA_025351205.1 Deinococcus sp. | reverse complement strand
CTGGCCCCCGCCGGGCTGGTTCTGGCGGGCTTCTGCATCGCGCCGGTCTTTTCGACCCAGCTGGCCTGGTTCACGCGCCAGCAGCCGCCCCGGCTGGCCCCCTACATGCTGACGCTGGGCGGCGTCGGCGGGGCGCTGCTGCCCGCCCTGACCGGCCTGGCGCTGCCCCGGCTGGGCGTGGCCAGCGTGCCGCTCACGTCGCTGATCACCGCCGCGCTGCTGCTCGCCTCGGCGCTGCTGCTGCACCGAACCCTGAGACGCCAGATGCAGTGATGCCAGACCCAGTAATACCAGAGCCGGTCATGCCAGAGCCGTCAATATCAGAGCCGGTCATGCCAGAGCCGGTCACGCGCCCAGTCTTCCAATACCTCGCCCGATACCCTGACGCGCCTGAAGCTGCTGCTGGACACACCGGATCATGGCGCGAGTTGCGCGCACCGCACGTCTGCCATGCCCCCCTGATGTCTGGATCCGGCCCAAGATCGTAGACGGCCCCCGGGCTTTATGACAGAATGCACGCGTTCATTTTTGGACCGTTTTGTCAGCTGTAGTGCAGTGAGTGTTCTGACATGACATGGTTTCGGCAATCCCTGGACCTCGCCCGTGTTCCCGCTCTGTTTCAGGACACGGCACAGTCTGAGTACGGTACTGGCTGCATACGGTACTGGCAGCACCCACCGGAGGCGGCATGGCAAAGGAAATCAAACTGACCCGTGAGGGTTTTGAGCGGCTTCAGGCCACCCTGGACACCGAGAAAGCCAGGCTGGAAGAGGCCACCCGGGTGCTCCAGGAGCAGATGGAGACCTCGACAGACGCCGAAGACACCGGCCTGGAAGACGCCAAGCGCGAGAAGATGAACATCGAGGCCAGAATCGATGAGCTGGAAGACACCCTGACACGCGCCCAGCTGGTGGAAGGCAAGGGCGCAGAGGGCCGGGTGAGCCTGGGCACCGTGGTCATTCTGCACAACGAGGCCACCAGGAAGGACATGCGGGTACAGGTGGTCAGTGCCCCCGAGGCGGGCGTGCTGGGTGGCAGCCTGCCCCGGATCAGCGACGACAGCCCGGTGGGTCTGCAACTGATCGGGCGCAAATCGGGCGAGAGTTTCGTGGTCAATCTCGACAACGGCAAGCAGATGAAATACAAGGTCGTGTCTGTAGAGTAGATGGGCCAACGACTGTACGGGGTGGGCGCAGACGGACATTCCGGTCCTGCGCCCACTTCTGTTGACCCCTTCATACGGATTCCGCTAAATTCCGTAACACCCGTAGAAGCGCCGGGTGTTCCTCCATACCGCAGAATCCGTACTTTTCCTCCTCCCCTTGGTCAGATTGATTCCGCAAACGACACGGAATCAATCGGAACTGGTATGACCGGTGGTCTGGACAGTCGCCAAATCGGCAGACGAGGAAATGCGAGAAACCTTGTCCGGGACGCTTGCCCGCTCCGTTCACGATGAGGGAAAGACTTAACACCTCGTGATTTTCGGGTTGCTTGCAATAACGCATTGAGACTGTTGGGACCATTGATCACTCCAGCCCGATTTTCAGTTTCGCCGCCGCCACCCTGGCCCTCCAGAGCGGATATTCCTGGGCCTCCAGGGTCTGGGTGACCCGGCCCGGCACTGTGCGGTTGTCCGAGCAGCCCCGCACCACGCTGCCGTCTTTCTGCGGCCAGCCGTCTGCGGGACAGTCCGGAAACCACCATGGGTTGCTGGTTCCCTGGCCCCGGAGTGGGGTACTCCAGCCGATCAGGTTTCCCCAGACCGAGACGTTGTAGAACGTTCCGTGGCGTCTGTCGTTGTTGCTGTCCCAGACGTAGATGCCCACGTTCTGGGAGGGAATGGGCCGCCCGTCGGGCAGATAACCGCTCGATATGATCCGGTTCTCGAACACCTGGATGTCATGGCCCCCTCCAACCGCGACGCCCTGGTTGCTGGTCCCCACAATCACATTGTGGTAGGCGCGCACGTAGCCGTTGGCCTGCGCCAGCGTGCGCGAGCCGGAACCGTCGTTGAGGTTCATGCCGCCGCCGCTGTAGGAGTCGGTGGTCGGGCGCGCCGGGTAAGCCCCATGAAAGTAGTTGTCGTGAATCAGGATGGGCGAGGCCGCCGTACCGCTCGACACGTAGATGCTGATGATCTCTTCCGGGCGGCTCTTCCCAGGCTGGTTAACCACCTCGTTCCAGGCGATCTCGCCGCCCGTGAGGCCGCGCACGTTGTTGAACTGGACGAACTGCACCAGCCGCGCCTGATCCTGCGAAACGGTATCCGGGCCGGTGCTGTAGCGCCCGTCGATGTTCAGCGCCCGGTTGCGGCTGATGCGGATGGTCTCGCCCTTGGCCGGGTCGCCGAGGTACTGGCGAAAGTACATGCCGGAGGTTCCGGTCATCTCGTTGTTCTCGATCACGGCGCTGCTGAACTCTTCGAGCAGCAGAAACCGGCCCGGATACGCGAAGTAGGACAGCGCGCGGCCCGGATTGAGCGCCACTCCACGCGTGCGCCTGACCGTCACGCGCGCCCGCTGAAAGGCGCTGTAGATCAGCGTGCCCCGGCTCTGGATGTTCGAGTCCTCGATGGTGACAGGCTGAGAGGTCCGGATGGTGACGGCGGGCGTACGTGGGTCGAGGCTCTGCCAGTTGCCCCGGTACACGCCGCCTCTGGTGATCACAATCGGGGCGGCGTACCTGATCTGAGGTGTTTTGAGCTGAAACGCGCCGGGCTGCACAGGTTTAGGTTGGACTGGCGGAGATTGGACTGGCTGAGATTGGACTGGCTTCTGCTGGGCCAGTCCCAGGCCCTGAGTTGCCAGACCCTGAGTTGCCAGGCCCTGGAGGGCCAGCAGAGCAATCGACGCGAGAAGTGCAAGCCTCGTGGCCCGCAGAAGAGAGCGATTCATTGAAACCGTATTGTAGCCGCCCGACTTTTAAAATCCCACCAAAACCGCACATCATGTCCGAGAAAATCATTGGGGCACGTTCACAGATTTCTTTCTCTGTGTTCATGATAAACAGTGTGTCTGGTTGCTTTCAGACAGGTGCGACAGGACGTGGGCCGGGTCAGGTGCCGCGCAGGTATGGGCGGTCAGTTGAGCGGGATGCCCGGCGGGACGTGTTCAAGGCGGGTCTGCTGGAATACACAGGTGGCGTCTCCTCTATCAGCGCCGACACCGCTACCGACACCGCCGCCGACTGGCCCCACCTTCCGGCGTCCTCATGTGGGCTAGCCTGTCGCCCATGACGCTGCCCGAGACCGCTGCCACCCCAGGCCACCTGACCGCCGCCTTCATCGGCCTGGGAGCGATGGGAGAACCGATGGCCGCGCAGCTCGCCCGGCACCTGAAGGCTGAAGGCGGAAGCGCCCTGGTCTGGAACCGCACGGCGGGCAAGGCCGAGGCGCACGCCGCCCAGCACGGCAGCGTGGCCTCCAGCCTGAACGAACTCGCGCGGGCCGACTTCATCTTTTCCTGCCTGCCGACCAGCGCCGAGGTCGAGAGTTTCGTGGATCAGCTGCTGCCCGGCCTGCGCCCCGGCACCGTCTGGATCGACTGCACCAGCGGCAGGCCAGCGGCGGCGCGCGAACAGGCCGCGCGGCTTCTGGCGGCGGGCGTGGGCTTTCTGGACGCTCCCGTGTCGGGCGGCCCGGCGGGCGCGCGGGCCGGAACGCTGGCCGTGATGGTGGGCGGCGACGAGGCCACATTCGAACGCAGCCGGGCGCTGCTCGGCACCTTCGGCGGCACGGTGCTGCGCGTCGGGCCGGTGGGCAGCGGCTTCGCGGTCAAGGCGGTCAACAACGTGCTGATGGGCCTGCACCTGCTGTCGGTGGCCGAGGGCCTGGCCTCGCTGAAAAAGCAGGGCGTGGACCTGGCCCCGGCCCTGAAGGTTCTGAACGCGGGCAGCGGCAGCAGCTTTTCCAGCCAGAACAAAATTTCGCAGCAGGTGTTCACGCGCCAGTTCGCCCCGATGTTCAGATTGGGCCTGCTCGCCAAAGACGCGGGCATCGCGCTGGAAAACATCCAGGAGGTGCAGGCCAGCGCCCCGCTGATCGCCCAGGCGGCCATGCTGCTGCGGGCGGCCCAGGCCAGCGTGGGCAGCGACGTGGACCACACCGAGGCGGTGAAATGGATCGAGGCGATCAACGGCGTGGAGCTGTCGTGACCAGCCGTTTGCAGACGAGGTGAAAGCGGCGACACGTCGTTTATCGGCAGCGGAATTCTCGTTTCATACGGATTCCGACCAGTCCGGTTTCTGTCTGGAACGGCAGTAGAAATCCGACCCCGATCAGAATTCGTCTTCTTTTCCCTGTCCCGCTTCTTGGTCAGAACAGCGCCGCTGGCGACGCTTGACCGCTTCTTGGTCAGAACAGCGCCGCTGGCGACGCTTGACCGCTTCTTGGTCAGAACAG
>JANXWI010000238.1 GCA_025351205.1 Deinococcus sp. | reverse complement strand
TGCGGCGCTTGTCGGCAGGTTCTATTCGAGTTCTCGCCGGAAGCCCAGGTCACGTGCGTGAACCATCTGGGCGAGGTGGTCGAGGGGCAGGTGAAGGACTTTCTGCCGCATGGGTTTAGATTGGAGCATGGGAAGGGCTGAATTTGGCTGCTTAATCTTCAGTTCCCGTGCTCAAAAATTTTTCCAGCGAGAGACTGACTAATATATTGCTCCAAATCTACAAGTAAACATATTCGACTATCACTTTCATGATCCCAGCGGTAGACGTTCAAGGTGTCTACTTTGCCTTTAAGAATGCGGTAACCGATGAAATCGCCATTGCCGAGGTCGCCAAAAAACAGCAGATGGTCGAATGGCATATACAGTTCATCGAAATAGGGCGTGTTTCGCATCTCATGATTCTGTTGCTGAATCCAGGTGGTATTCCAGAGAATACGCGTGTACTCTCCATCAATGCCATTCGATTCTAACAATAAACCTCGTATTTGATCGGGCAAAGTTATATCCAAAGATCTTTCCAAAGCTTCCACTTCTTCGACCGGGGCCGGAGGATGTTGGGGAAGGATTTCGCTGAACTGCTCCAAAAGGTTTTGCCACATATCTGCATCATAAGGTAGTTCCGAATCGATCCGAATTTATGCAACCGGAAAGAAAAACACCGCCAGCCCGATCAGCACGTATTCGCCTCAACGTCTGGGCGGCAGTCTGGGCGGCGGCACGTATCGCCGGACATGAATACCGTAGAAGTCATTGTTCGTCAGAACCTGACTCCAGGCCAGGAAGGGTTGGCCGTCGGAACCCAGTGCCAGCGTCGGATCATTCGGCCCAGAATCTCTTCCGATTTCGGCAAGACTGGCATTCAGGCGCGCAGTGTCGAGATAGACCCAGGCCGCGCCGCTCCAGCGCTTGACATACAGCTTCTTTCCTTCTTCCACCCACGACACCACCGGATTATCGGCGGAGTTCAGTGCGAGTGACGGAGATTCCCAGAAATACGTGCCCCGGTCGCTGGTCGCCGGAGTGTTGCCGATCAGGTTCCAGCGTTGGCCGTCCCAGCGTTTGACATAAACCGCGCTGGGCGTATATCCGTACTCAGTCCAGGCCACGACCGGGCGGTTCAGGCTGTCTATCTGGAGCGAGGGCGCAGAGTGTTCGTTATGGCCATTGATGTCGATGGACGTTGGACCGACGAGACTCCACCGTTTTCCGTCCCAGTGTTTGACGTAAAGATGGTCCTCGTTGGTCAGGTAATCGAGTTTGCCGTTGTTTTCAAGCCAGGCGACGCTGGGCAGACCTGCCCGGTCAAGGGCCAGTGCCGGGCTGAGAACGAGTCCGCTGGTTGTCATGTCGAGGCGGCCTGACCCGATCATGTTCCAGGTGGCATTCTTCCAGCGCGCGACATGAATGCTGCCCCGGTCCTTCGTGTCTTCAATCCAGGCCAGCGTGACCACGCCCTCTCGGTCAACGGCCAGTCTGGGTTCCGAAGGCACGCCGTCACCGCTTCCCTGGGGCAAAGCCCTGCCGAGTGGTTTCCAGACACGGCCATTCCAGCGGCTCACGTAGAGCTGTATAGGCGCTTTCGGGAACAGCCGGTTGTGTCCAGTCCAGGCCACGGTGGGAAACCCCTGGTGGTCGAGCACCATCGCAGGCTCCCAGAGGTCCGTATCGGCAGCGCGGTTGACCCCAGTTTTACCGAGCAGCGTCCAGGTGTTCCCGTTCCAGCGCCTGACGTAGATGTTGTCCAGCACCGAATCTTCGAGCCAGGCCACGACGGGGCGGCCCCGTGCATCGAGGGCCAGCGACGGGTGGGCGGCGGAATTACCGGCTTTGACCGAGAGCGGCTGGGAGCCGAGAACGTGCCAGCCTGCATACGGAGCGTTAAGCGCAATCGCCCAGCTTATTCCCCCGCACAGAAGCGCCAAGACGACTGATCTCATCCCACGCAGCTTTACCGATACGCCGAAGAACATCATTCTTCCTGCAAGTTAGCAGAACCCTGTAAATGCGCGGAACAGGTGAGCGGAATCACGTCACCGGGAAGAAAAACACCGCCAGTCCGATCAGCACGTATACACCCAGCAGCAACACGCCCTCCAGCCAGTTGGTCTCGCCGTCCCTGACCACGCTGTTGGTGATCAGCACGGCGGCCACCACGGCGACCAGTTCCAGCGGCGACACCACGAGGTCCATCGGTTGCCCGAGCAGCAGCCCCATCAGCACCAGAATCGGGGCCACCAGCAGCGCCACCTGCACCGTGCTGCCCAGCGCGATGGTCATAGCGAGGTCCATCTTGTTTCGCAGGGCAAAAGTGACGGCGGCGGCGTGTTCGGCAGCGTTGCCGATGATCGGAATCACGATCAGGCCCACGAACAGCTGGCTCAGGCCCAGGCTGGCGCTGGCCGCGTCCAGGCCGCTCACCAGAAACTCGGACATGAACCCCACGATCACGGTGCTGCCCGCCAGCACGCCCAGGGCCAGCGGCACGCTCCACTTGGCCTCGTGCTCCTCCTGCTGGTCGGCGTTGGACAGCAGTTCCTTATGGGTCACCAGCGTGAACACGATGTAGGCCACGTACAGCACGATCAGCACCACGGCGGCGGCGTCGCTGAAGCGCACGTCGAGGGCCACCGCCGCCCGCGCCCCGGTCACCGCGCGGGCCGAGATATCGAACACGGCGGGCACCAGCAGCGCCACCACACTGATGGTCAGCAGCGAGGCCACCGTGCTCGCCGACTGCACATTGAACTTCTGGACCTTGTGCCGCAGGCCGCCCAGCAGCACCGCCAGCCCCAGCACCAGCAGCAGGTTGCCCAGAATGCTGCCGATGATGCTGGCCGTCACCACCTCGATCTTGCCCGCCTTCAGCGCGAAAAAGGCGATGATCAGCTCGGTGGCGTTGCCAAACGTCGCGTTCAGCAGCCCGCCCACCGTGCTGCCCGCCTTGACCGCCAGCTCCTCGGTGGCCCGCCCCATGATGCCCGCCAGCGGCAGAATCGCCAGCGCCGAGGCGATGAACACGAGCGTGCCGGAAGCGTGCGTGAATTCCAGAAAAAAGGCCACCGGAACGAAGATCAGGAGCAGGTTGAACCACATGAGGGGAGTGTATAAGAAGTGAGCATGGCGCGCAGCCAGAATCAACGAAGCTTAAAGCTCCGGACCGCCCGGGTCGAAACGTAGACCAGAAAACGGGCGCGGCCCTCGCAAGCCGCGCCCCCAGAATGTTCAGCCTGCCTTACTCGTCCTCGTCGTCCATGTCCTCGCCGTGGGCGTGGCCGTGTTCCAGTTCCTCGGCGGTGGCGTCGCGCACCTCGACCACCGTCACCTCGAAGTTCAGGGTCTGCCCGGCCAGCGGCGGGTTAAAGTCCACCGTCACGTCGTCGCCGCTCACCGAGACCACGGTGAAGGGGTTCACACTGCCGTCGTCGGACTGGGCAAAGTAGCTGGCCCCGACCTCGATGTCGTCGTCGAAGTCGGCGCGCGGCAACACCTGCACGTTCTCGTCGTCACGCTCGCCGTAGCCGTTCTCGGGCGTCACGGTCACGCTCAGCTTGTCGCCCGCCTCGTGGCCTTCCAGGGCGTCTTCCAGGCCGGGAATGATGTTGTTGTGGCCGTGCAGATACACGAGCGGATCACCGGGTTCACTCTGGTCCTCGACCTTGCCGTCTACGGTCAGCACGTACTCGATCTCGGCCACCTTGTCCTGGGTAATTTTCATGGTCGTTCCTCCTGTGTCCTGCATCGCCAGAGCATACCGTGCCCGCCCGCAGGAGGTGCGTGGGAAGACAATAGAACTCTTAAGGCGTGCTATCTTCTCGGGGCTTACGTTTCACCCCATGCGTTTCAGACATGCGGGCCAGGAACGACGGCGCAGAGGGCGACAGATTCCCGCCCCCTGCGACACCGAAGGAATCAGGATGGAGGCCAGCTCGGTGCGCCATCTGCCACTTTCATACGCGGCCCGGACGTCCTGGGCTGAACCCTGCGGCCCGAATCTGCCGCCCGAGAGGTACACATGCACAAGGTTTCTATCGTGGGCCGCCCCAACGTGGGCAAGTCGAGCCTGTTCAACCGCCTGGTGGGCCGCCGCGAGGCGGTGGTGGCCGACTTTCCCGGCGTGACCCGCGACGCCAAGGAAGGCACCATGCTCTACCAGAACCACCGCATCACCCTTATAGATACGGGCGGCCTGTGGAGCGGCGACGAGTGGGAGCAGGCCATCCGCGAGAAGGCGGAATGGGCGATGGAAGGCTCGCAGGCGGTCATTTTCGTGCTCGACCCGCGCGAGGGCCTGAGTGCCGCCGACTACGAGGTGGCCGACTGGCTGCGCCGACTGGGCAAGCCGGTGATCGTGATCGCCAACAAGATCGACAGCATCCTGCACAACAGCTACCTCGCCGAGCTGTGGGGCCTGGGCTTCGGCGAGCCGCTGCCGGTCAGTGCCGAGCACGCGCGCGGCCTGGACGACCTGATGGACCGCGTGATGGAGTACCTGCCCGAAGACGACGAGGACATTCCCGACATCGCGCCGATTCGCATTTCTTTCATTGGCCGCCCGAACGTGGGCAAGTCCAGCCTGCTCAACGCGCTCACCCAGTCGGACCGCGTGATCGTGGCCGACCAGCCGGGCACCACCCGCGACAGCGTGGACGTGGAGTGGGACTACGCCGGGCAGCGCTTCGTGCTGGTCGATACGGCGGGCATCCGCAAGCGGCCCGAGACGGCCATCGAGGACTTCGCCATGCAGCGCAGCCAGACGGCCATCGAGCGCAGCGACGTGATCTGGCTGGTGATCAACGCCGACGAGATCGGCGACCACGAGCTGAAGCTGGCGAACCTGGCCTACGAGAGCGGCAAGCCGGTGATCGTGGTGGTCAACAAGTGGGACCTGGTGCCCGACGATCAGCTGAAGCACACCGAGAAGGAGCTGAACCGGCAGCTCTTTCACATCCAGTACGCACCCAGGGTATTTACCAGCGCCATTCACGAGTACGGCATCCACGAGATGCTGGCCGAGGCCATGAAGTTGTACGACAAGTGGAAGGCCCGTGTGCCCACCGCCGAGCTGAACCGCTGGCTGGGCGTGTGGCTGATGAAGCAGCGCGTGCCCAACTTCCAGGGCCGCAACCTGCGCATGTACTTCATGACCCAGGTGGAAACCGCGCCGCCCACCTTCGCCATCTTCTGCAACCGCGAAGACTACGTGACCCGCTCCTACGAGGGCTTCCTGATGAACCGCATCCGAGAGGACCTCGATCTGGCGGGCGTGCCGGTCAAGCTGAAGTGGAAGCAGAAGGGCGCGTATGTCAAGGGTGACGACGAGGAAGACACCAAGAAGTCCAAGCGCCCAGCACCCGCGCCTGCCCAGACCAGTGCTGCCCAGGTCAATGTGACTCAGGCCAGCGGGGCCGGAAAGCCCGCTCAGGAACCGGCCAAGGTCGCCAAGCCGCCCAGAGGCACCGAGTCGCGCAAGTCGCGTGCCGAGCGCAAGGCCGCCGCGCCGAAAAAGGAGCGCCCGGAGCGCCCCAGGTCGGCCCGTTCACGCGCCAACGACTGAATATATGGACGCTCATCAATGGTCTGAGCAATTTCCAGATCAATAGAAGAGGGAATTCGGGAAACGTCGTCTGGAACGCCCAGCCAGCTCACCCCCTCTCTTCGAGCTGTACCAGTCCCAACCTCCCCCCTCAAGGGGGAGGGGCCAGAGGCCAAGCCAACTAAATATTTTGATTTGCATCTTCCAACTATTTGCAGTTCAAGATTCGCGATGTGATTCGGGAGATGCGACACTCAGATCAATGTCGCCGTCTCCACTGTGTCAACAAAATTAAACCAAAAAAGCAGACCGCGTAAACTGTCTGCGGTCTGCTGAAAAACGTTGTGCGGATATGTTCTGTGGGGCAACCTGCCTCGAACAAGGTCAGCGGCTTTCGCTGCCTGCCTTTCAGCGGTCCCGGACCCGGACGGGAATCGGCACAGGCCGCAGCTGAGGCTGCCCGCGCATCGCCTCGCGCAGCCAGTCAAAGAATTCCTTCAGTCCCTTTTTCACCCCATCACTGTACGCCGCCGAGCGTGAGATCAGTGCAACACATCTAACCGTTTCTGAAGGGTTCTGGCCCAGAAAGCGTGCCTGTTTACAAGCCGGGACATTCCGGCAGACCGTGGCTGGGCGCGGGTCGAGACAGTTTCAGGGTTAACGGTTCAGGGTTAACGGTTCAGGGCTTCGGTCTGGCCGTGACCTTCAGGCTGACCACCACGCTGTCCAGGGCCTGCACCCCGGCGGGCAGCCTGAAGGTGGGCGTCACCTGGGAGGTTCCGGCGCGGTAGGCCAGCGTGGCCGTCACGCTGTTTATTCCGGCCAGCGCGGCGGGCGGTCCCACCAGCCTCAGGGTCGTGGGGGTCACGCTGCTCTGCACGCTCAGGCTGGCGGGCGCGGGCGGCAGCAGCACCGGCACCGCCTTGACCGGCAGGGTGCCCAGGTCGGTGCGGCGCACGGTGACGCTGGCGGGCCGGATGAGGAGGCCCGTGACCGGCTGACCCTGGGCGTTCAGCGCCACCAGGCTGCTGCTGGCCCCCTGTCCAGGCCCCAGGTCCAGCGGCTGGCTGATGACCCGGCTCACGGTCCGCACCAGCCGACTCGGGCCGCTCAGCGTGACCGTGCCCGGCGTCAGGGTGTAGCGCGGCAGGCTGCCGGGCGGCGGCGCGGCGGCGCTGAGGGTGACCGCCAGGGCGCGGCTGGTCTGGCTGTCCACGAAGCCCTGGACCCGCGCGGGCAGTACCCGCAGCGTGCGGGTCGCGTCGGGGGCCAGCACGCTCACCGGCAGGGTGAAGCTGCCGTCCTGCGCCCCGGTGGTGTCCACGCTGGCCTCGACGGTGCTGGCAGACAGGCCCTGCATGCGCGAACGCTGGCCGCTGAGCGTGACCCGCACGGTGGCCGGAAGCCCGCTGACCGCGCGGCGCGAGGCCCCGCCCGTGGTGTCGCGCACCTCCAGCGGCACGTCGTAGCCCACCTCGATGTTGGCGCGGCGGTCAGCGGTGGCGACCAGCCAGACCAGCGCCGCCACCGCCAGCGCCGCCAGCTTGGGCAGCAGGTTGTGAATGCTGCGCCGCCAGACGTACCCCGGCCTGAGCCGCTGCCGCAGGGCGGCCCGCCCACTCATGGCTGCCGCCAGGAGGGAGGGGCAGCGGTTGACATTGCTAAAACTGGCCCTGTCATGACAAATATACTGACACCTGAAAGAAATTCTGAATGAACATCAATCTGAGGAAAAAGAAGGCCGAACGTAAACGGATCTGAAATAGCAGACCGGGAATTAAGAGATATGTCAGACGCATCATCAGAACATCTGGAGCGAATCTGAACATTATTCCATTCGCATGACAAGAAGGCTTCGCTTCGAGACGTCACCGAGTCGTAAGCTTCCGAATTACAGGTTTGGGATGTGTAAATCCATCTTCTCGGCTCATACATTGCTGTTTTCGACTGCTCTCTCCTGCCCATTCCCAACCTCACAGGGTCTCCTCGTAGACCAGTTC
>JANXWI010000223.1 GCA_025351205.1 Deinococcus sp. | reverse complement strand
AAAAAGTACGGTTTGGCGGAGGTGGAAGCGGGCAGGCGTGCTTAAGCGCGTCCGTTCTGCCCAAGAAGCGGGCAGGCGTCGTCAACGGCGCTGTTCTGCCCAAGACGGGAATCCGGCGCTGTAACCGCCCTTCCCCGGAATCGGAGCAAAACCGTATCAGATCGGCAGGGCGCGGTAAATCTGGTCGAGCGTGAGCGTGGTTCCCAGGCAGGAAAGGTCGATGCTGCCCTGCCCGGCCAGCTCTGAGGACCGCCAGCCCTCCCCTGTACGCTGATACACGTAAACCTTGCGCTTGGTCTGCTCCACGATCAGGTAAGTTTGCAGGCTGGGAAGCGCGGTGTAGGCGACCTGCTTGGCAAGTCGGTCAATACGGGCGGTACTTTTTGAAAGAATTTCGACCAGCAGACAGGGGGCCGTTTCGAAGGTGGCTCCGAGGTCGCCGTTCCTCTGAGCGCAGACCACCATCACATCGGGACAATAGAAGTTGTCCAGGGTCTCGATCCGCAGCTTCATGTCTGAATTGCAGACCAGACAGCCTCTTTCCAGGGCCGCCGGGTCGAGCGCCCTGAAGATGTTCTGACTGATCAGCATGTGCCCCCGGCTGGTACCTGCCTGCGCCCTGGTTCCGTGCAGCGGATAGACGTAGCCGCCCACATACTCGCGTTTGTAAGGGCTGGTCTCTTCACTTCGCAGGTATTCCTCGACGCTCATGGGCTTGAGGCTGGGGGCGCTCATGGCCCTATCGTACTTCGTTCCTGTACTTCAAATCCGCCCCGGAACCCAGACGCCCGGCGCGTCCAGCAGCGCTCTGTAGATGCCTGCCAGCTGCGCCGCCCTGATGCGCACGTCGTAGCTCTGGGCCGACGCCAGCGCCCCGGCCCGCAGCAGCGGCAACTGCTGGGGCTTCAGGGCTTCCAGCAGCGCGGCGGCCAGGGCTTCGGGGCTGGCCTCGGACAGCAAGCCGTTCTCGCCGGGCCGGATCAGGTCGAGCGCCGCCGGGCTGCGGGCGGCCACCAGCGGAGACCCGGCGGCCAGCGCCTCGATCATCGACATGGGCAGCACTTCCGAGGTGCTGGCGGTAACAAACAGGTCGGCGGCGGTGAGCAGCTCGGGAACCTGGGCGTACGGCACGCCCCCGGTAAACGTCACGCCTTCGCCCGCCTGGGCCTGCAAGGCCGCCCTGCTGGGGCCGTCTCCGACCATCAGCAGGCGCAACTCCGGGCGCTGTCTGCGGGCCAGCCCGAAGGCTTGCAGCAGCACGTCCAGGTTTTTCTCCGGGGCCAGCCGCCCCAGGCTGACGATCAGCGGCGCGCCGGGCGCAATGCCGTATTGCTCACGCACGCCCGCGCCGGTGGCGGCGGCGAAACTGTCCAGGTTGACCGGGTTGGGCAACGTGGTCACGCCGCCGCTGTAGCCGTACCGTTCGAGCATCTGGGCCATCGCCTGCCCCGGGACCAGCACCTGACTCACATGTCTGGCAAAGGCCACCACGTGAGAGCGCACCAGCGAGCTGCCCGCCCGGCGCGGTAGGCGGGCGTAGTGCAGGTACTGCTCGTACTGGGTGTGCGCCGTAAACACCAGCGGCACCCGTTTGCCCCGGTAGGCCGCGATGCGCCGCGCCCACAGCGAGGCCAGCTGCCCGGCCAAAAAAGGGTGCATGGTGTGAATGATGTCCAGGTCGAACAGCGGCTGCCGGGCCACGACGGGTCGGCTGGGCCACAGCAGCAGCGGATAGTCAGGCGGCGTGCCCCACGAGCTGCTGGGCAGGCGATACACGCCCTCCTCGGGCTGCTGGGCCGGATGCACGGGCGCAAAGATCCGCACCTCGTGGCCCAGGTCGCGCATGCCCTGGGCAAACAGGGCGCTGCTGGTCGCCACGCCGTTGCGGGAAGGCAGGTAGGTGGCGGTCACGAAGCCGATACGCACAGTGGTAGAGAGTCTAGCAGTTGAAAGTCTGGCAGCAGCGGGAGGGCAAACCGCCTGCTCCAGACCTGCACTGCTTTAGACCTGCGTTGCTCTAAACTCTGGCTCATGCCCGTCACGCCCAGCAGCTTCAGGCCCCAGATCATTCCCTGCGTCGATATCCAGGGGGGCCGCGCCGTGCGGCTGTACGAGGGCGACCCGGACCAGGAGACGGTGTACTTCGAGTC
>JANXWI010000220.1 GCA_025351205.1 Deinococcus sp. | reverse complement strand
CCAGCAATGTCGAGGCGACCGAGGTAGCCGTAACTCGCCTGCTTCGCCGTGTCGAAATAGATCCCGTCGCCGTTCTTGAGGTTGGTGCGCCCGATGATGTTGAAGATGCTCACGGCGTTGCTGATCAGGGCGGCACCGGTCTTGGCCTTGATGACCTTGCCAGCGGCGATGTATTCTTCCCAGCTCTTCATCATGGTGACCGGGTTGACTCCGGCCTTGTCGAGCACGTCCTTACGGTAGAAGAAGGTACCGGGGCCGATGTCGGTGGGCATGCCGACGAAGCGCCCGTCGGCGCTGGTGGCCTGCGCGACGGTGAAGGGCGTCAACAACTTTTTGTAGACTCCGGCACTGTAGGGGGCCTTGTTCAGGTCTTCCAGGCCCTGGCCCTCCGAGAACTTACCGACGTACGAGATTTCGATGGCCATCACGTCGGGCAGCCCCTGTCCTGTCGCGAGCGCGGTGGTCATGGCGTTGTGGTGGTCGGCGTACTGCTGAGCCTGCAACTTGATGGTCACGTCCGGGTGCAGTTTGTTCCAGGCGGGCAGGATGGCCTTGATCGAGCTGTCCAGGCTGGGAAAGGCGGCCACCGTCAGGGTGGTGGCGGCCTGAGCGGAGCTGAGCAGCAGGGCTGAGACGATGGTGAACGTTGCAGCTGATTTCATAGTGACCTCCCAGGTCGGCAACTGGTGCAGACCATGTGTACGACGCATCGGAACAGGTGTGGGCCAGACGCCTCTGCAAGATTGCCCCCTTGATTCAGTAAGTTTTATTTACTTAGTAGGATAGTAAAAGGTCGAAGCCCGAGTGTCAAGCGAGAGGAGGTGCCTGCGGGCGGACAGTCGGCTCACCTGAATTCTTCTGGCACACTTACCAGCAAGAGGGATGGCAAACACTGCGTTCTGATAATGGTGCTCATGGCCTTTCCAGGCACATGTTTGGATGTTCGGCCACGCGTCTCGGCGTCGATAGAACCTGGCTTGCCCGGGGCTGATGTTCAAGGGTTGCCGGAGAGTATAAACCGGTATGCCCCCTCACGATCTTGACGTCTGAGCGTATGCCGACATACACTCGCTTTGTTAGTTCAATTTACTATCCTTCCGCTCTTCTCAAGGACTGTGCGAAGTTATGACTGTGAGTACCCGCCCAGCTGGACTACGTTCGATACGAGCTGGAGATCAGAGCTTCCTGAAACACCTCAACCGCTCGGCCATCCTCGATCTGGTGCGCCGTGAGTCCGGTCTCACCCGCGCCGAACTGGCCAACCGGATCCAGGTCACCAAGGTGACGGTGGGCACGGTGGTGCAGGAACTGCTGGATGAAGGCTGGCTGACCGAAGGGGAGCTGCATCAGGGCGGCATGGGTCGGCCCGGGCGCGCCCTTCACCTCAACGAGAGCCGCCACGTGGTGCTGGGTGCCGAGATCGGTGTGCTGGGCCTGCGGGTGGTGGCCTGCTCAGCACCGGGCGTGATCCTGTACCAGCAAGAAGACCTCACGCCCACCGGAGACGTTGACAGCACCGCCCGCAGGTTGGCGAAGCTTGTACTGAACGTGCTTCAGCGGCCCGAACTTCAGAACCGGATGGTGCTCGGCCTGGGCGTCGCGGTGCCCGGGCCGGTCTCACACCCTGACAACGTGCTCCTGTTCGCCCCCAACCTCGGCTGGCGCAATGTGGCGGTACTGGAGGTGCTGGAGCCTTACCTGAAGGGTCTGCCCGGTTTACGGGTACTCGACAACGAGGCGAACGCGGCGGCCTTCGGCGAGGCCTACCTGCTGCGGGAGCGTACGCCCGAGGTGCTCGCCTACCTGAGCCTCGGCAGCGGCATCGGTGCCGGGCTGATCGCCTCGTCGCCGACCCCGCACCTGCTGCGCGGCGCCCAGAGCTTCGCGGGAGAGGTCGGACACACGCTGGTGCAGCTGGGCGGCCTGTACTGCCACTGCGGCAACCGGGGCTGCGTGGAGACGCTGCTGAGCGGCTGGGCCATCCGGGCAGCGCTGAGCGTACCAGACGGCGTTTCGCTGCACCAGACCATCACTGCCAGACTCGCGGAACCCACGGTGCAGGTCACGCTGCGCCGGGCCGGGGAGGCCCTTGGAATGCTGCTCACCAATCTGCACCACACCCTCAACCCCAGCGACATCGTGATCGGCGGCTCGCTCACCCGCCTGCCCGGCCCGCTGCTGCCGGTGGCCTTCGAATTTTTCGCCGACCACCAGCACCGGCTGTTCAGCACTTCGCGGCCCGTCAACATCGAGGTGCGCACAGACAGCCTCTTTCTGCCCGCACGCGGGGCGGCGGCGCAGGTGTTGTCGCAGTACATCCAGGGCGCGCAGGTGAGCGCGTGAGCCTACCAGTCGTGTTGGGTCTGGACCTGGGCACCAGCGGTCTGAAGGCGGTGGCCCTCGACGCTGCGGGCCGCACGGTGGCCGAGTGTACGCACGGCTACCCGCTGTTCACGCCCCGCCCCGGCTGGACAGAGCAGCAACCAGCCGACTGGGTAAACGCTGCCGCAGTCGCCCTCAAAGAACTCAGTCTGGCGCTGGCAGCCCTGAAGGCCGTCCCCGCCGCGCTGGGACTCAGTGGACAGATGCACGGTCTGGTGCCCCTGGACCCCCGGGGCGAGGTGATCCGGCCCGCCATGCTCTGGAACGATCAGCGCACCGAGGCTCAGGTGCGGGACACCGAACTGTGCGTCGGACGGCGTGAACTGGTGGCACGGACCGGCAACCGCGCCGTGACGGGGTTTCAGCTGCCCAAGATCATCTGGATGCGCGACGAGGAGCCAGAGCTGTACGCCCGGCTGCGTCACGCCCTGCTGCCCAAGGATTACCTGGGCTACGTGCTGACGGGCCAGATGGCCACCGAACCCTCCGACGCCTCGGGGGTGGGGGCACTGAATCTGGCGCACAACGTCTGGGACGCTGAAGTGCTTGGGGCGCTGGATCTGAACACTGACCTGTTTCCGGCCATTCACGCCTCTACAGATGTGACCGGCCACCTGACCCCGCAGTGGGCGCAGGCGCTTGGCCTGCCCGCTGGCCTGCCGGTGGTGGCGGGCGGCGGCGACAACGCGGCGGCAGGCATTGCGCTGGGCCTGACCGCCGCTCAGCCACAGATCGGCAGCCTGAGCCTGGGCACCTCGGGCGTGATCTTTGCGCCGCTGCGCTCGCCCACGCCCGACCCGGAAGGCCGCGTGCACCTGTTCGCCCACGCGGACGGCGGGTTTCACCTGCTCGGCGTCACGCTCTCGGCGGCGGGGTCGCTGCACTGGCTACGCGAGAAGCTGGCTCCAGCCACCTCTATAGAAGAGCTGATCGATGAGGCCGCCTCCGTGCCGCCCGGAGCCGAGGGAGTGAGCTTCCTGCCGTACCTGGCCGGCGAACGCAGCCCTCTGATGAATCCCCAGGCGCGCGCCTCGTTCAGCGGGCTGAGTCTGGCGCACGGGCGCGGCCATCTGGTGCGGGCTGTCCTGGAGGGCACGGCAGCCTCACTGGCCGACACCTACGACGTCATCCGCCCGCTCGCCCCGCTGGAACGCCTGCTCTCGACGGGCGGCGGTGCCCGCAGCGACCTGTGGCTGGGTCTGGTGAGCGGGGCGCTTGGAGTGCCCGTCGCCTCGGCCCGTGACAGGCCCGGTGCCGCCCACGGCGCGGCCATCCTGGCGATGCCGGCGGGCGGTCTGCACTCAGACCTCCAGGCAGCGATGGCGGCCACCCGGCCCGGCCCGGGCGACGCCGTGCCCCCGCAGGAGATGAAAGAGGCCCTGGCGCAGTACCGCCAAGTTCGCCGCGCCCTCTACCCGGCTCCCGATGCCCTTCCTTCCAATCTTCCTCAAGGAGCAACACCATGACCGACCTGACTCCCACGCCCGCAGACAAGTTCACCTTCGGCCTCTGGACGGTGGGCAACGCCGGACGCGACCCCTTCGGTGAGCCGACCCGTAAGCCCATGACAGCCCCCTACGTCGTGCAGAAGCTGGCGGCCCTGGGCGCCTACGGCATCAATCTGCACGACGACGATCTGGTGCCCGTCACGGCGTCGGCGTCGGAACGGAGTCGCCTCGTGGGCGACTTCAAACAGGCCCTGTCGGACCACGGCCTGAAGGTGCCGATGGCGACCACCAACCTCTTCGGTGATCCGGCCTTCAAGGACGGGGCCTTCACCAGCGCCGATGCCCGCGTGCGTGCCTACGCGCTGCAAAAGACCATGCTCAGCATGGACCTGGGCCATGAGCTGGGCGCAGAACTCTACGTTTTCTGGGGGGGCCGCGAAGGAACCGAAGTCGATGCCGGTGGCAAGCTGCTCGACAGCCTGAAATGGTTCCGGGACAGCCTGAATTTTCTGGCCGACTACAGCGAGTCGCAGGGCTACGGCTACCGGTTTGCGCTGGAACCCAAACCCAACGAACCGCGCGGGGACATGTTTCTGCCCACCGTGGGCAGCGCGCTGGGCTTCATCGCCACGCTCGACAGGCACGGGCTGTTTGGCGTCAACCCGGAGTTCGCCCACGAGACCATGTCGGGCCTGAATTTCGCGCACGCGGTTGCCCAGGCCATCGACGCGGGCAAGCTGTTCCATGTCGACCTAAACGACCAGAAGCCGGGCCGATTCGACCAGGACCTGCGATTCGGAGCCGAGACCCTCAAGACCGTCTTTTTTCTGGTGCAACTGCTGGAACAGAGCGGCTACACCGGCTCCAAACATTTTGATGCCCACGCGCTGCGCACCGAGGACGAGGAGGGGGTCTGGGCCTTCGCCAGAGGCTGTATGCGCACCTACCTGATGCTGCGTGAAAAGGTCCGGCAGTTCGAGACTGACACCGAGATGCAGGCCGCCCTGGCCGCTTACCGCGTCGAGGATCCTGCCATGCAGGCGCTGACGAGCTTCACTCCGGGCAATGCGGCTACCCTCAAGGGACAGGCGTTCGACCGGGAGGGCCTGGGGGCGCGTGGCCCCGGCCTGGAACACATCGATCAACTGACGGTTGACCTGCTGCTGGGCATGCGCTGAGGAGGGAATGACTGTGAAACTGCACACCAGGCGGGCGGCGACGGTGCTCACCATTGCTGTACTTTCCGCAGTTTTGCTCACTCCGGCAGCCACGACCGAGGCGGGTTCGGTGCCCACCCTGCGCTCGCTGGCCACCGCCCGTGGTCTGCTGTTCGGCGGCGCGGTCAACGGCTCGCTCTTCGACCCGACCGACCCGGACTACGCCCGGACCGTCAGGACCGAGTACAACGCGGTGGTCGCCGAGAACGCCATGAAGTGGGCCGCGCTTCACACCAACGAGGACGGCCTCGTCTTCAATCTGGCCGACGCCATCGTCAAGGTTGCTCAACTGACATCTTGCAGTTTTAGAAAAGGCTGTCTGGAACGTGCTTTTGGCCCCATGATGGGGTATGAACCCAAAAGAACAACGTTCCAGACGGCTTTAT
>JANXWI010000213.1 GCA_025351205.1 Deinococcus sp. | reverse complement strand
CCTTTTTGTGTGCTGGCGTTTTAACCTAGAGCATGACCAATGGGAAGGGCCGGAACGGGTGGCATGCGGGGACAGTCGAGCAGTTGCCCAGTGGGCGGTATCGCTGGCGCGTCCGGGTGTCTTACCCTGACGGCACAAAAGAACGGCGTGGTGGCATGGCACGTACGAAGACCGAAGCCCAGCGGGCCATCATCGAGATACAAACAGATTCGGCAGCGGGTCAGAGACCCATAACCCAGAACCTGACGGTGGGCCAGATGGTCACGGAATATATGAACGCCAAGAAGGCCACCTGGTCAGACCGGACGCTCTGGAACAATGAAGCTTTGTATGCACGTCACATCATGCCGTACATGGGCTACAAAATCGCGGCGGGCATTCAGGCTAAAGACCTCCGCGCTTACTTTGAGACTCTGACGGCGGGCGGCCTGGGTGACAGTGGACAGCGCCAGATACACGTTCTGCTTTCTGGCGCGTATAAGCGGGCCATTGGTGACGGTCTGCTCAGAGAGAATCCTGCCCAGCACGCCCGTCCTGTGCGGGCAGCCAGGGCAGGCCCAGCAAGGGTTAAGTCGTTCACACCCCAGGAAGCAGCCAGATTTTTCGAGGCCGCTTTGAACGACAGGTGGGCGCTGCCCCTGGCTTTTCTGGCCGTGACAGGTCTCCGTATTGGGGAAGCACTGGCACTGACCTGGGACGACTTTCAAGAAGACCCGAAAATGAAGGACACGTATTTCGTAGACATATCGAAGACGCGCTCAGAATTCGAGGGCAGGCACTACGAAGGCGCTCCCAAGACATCAGCGGGCAGACGCCGAGTCTATCTGAGCAAAGACGCAATAAGCATCATTGGGGACATGCGGCGGCGCGTGAAGATCGAGGCCCAGGCCCACGGAAACGGCGTCAGCCCATACATTTTCCCCTCGACGGATGGGCGGCCCTCACGGCAGGACACAGCCAGGTCCGTAATGCGTCGCACCTGCAAGGCGGCAGGTGTGCCTCTTCTGTCTCCCCACGCCCTGCGGCACACGTTTACATCTGTCATGCACAGTCAGGGTTTGAATGTGGCCGACCTTTCGGCCCATTTGGGCCACGCCCAGATCAGTACGACGCTCAACATGTACCGCACCGTCTTCGACATAGAACGGCGGGGCGTAACCTTGAACCTGTCAGCCGTCAAACAGGAAGCCCAGGCAGCTGAGGTGGAAGTGGCCTCTCTGGTGAAAACGGATACGAGGACGGGTCTGCCTGCCCTTAAACGTTCTCGGAAGGGTGGCCCGCGCCTGAGCTGAACTGGAGTCAGAGAGCCTGCAACGTCTGTCCCCACCGAGTTGTTTGAGGGGGGGACAGCGTTTATGACCCTCTGGCACTGCATTCCACCAATGTTCCTATTCTTGAGCGTCCCCAAGGATGGGTACAGATATTTCACCCTCTGGAACGCTATTTAAAGCTTATTGTCCCCAGCGCCCCCATATTTTTAGATCATAGGACGCGTCGTGTGAAAGCGACTTTCCCGGTTTCCCGAAAAGTTTTACTGGTGCCCCGCGTTCCTCTGAAGAATGGCAGAGGAAATGCCTCATGTAAAAGCAAATGGGCCAGGTTTGGGCCACGAGGTATGGATCGGGCCAAAAAGGCGTAGAGAACTGAAACAGAAAAACCCGCGCTAGGCGGGCTTTCTTCTTTGGTGGGACGTGTAGAACTTGAATCTACAACCCGCTGATTAAAAGTCAGCTGCTCTACCGATTGAGCTAACGTCCCAGCCACAAGGTCCGGCACAGCGACCTGTGCGGAGCGCTGGCAAGTATAGGGAGCCAGCCGAGGCGAGTCAAGACGCTTCGCCCTGGCCTACAGTTCTCCCCTTGCCTGGCCCCTACTTCTTGGGAAACCCGCGCCCACCCATGCCTGGCGGCAGCTGCTGCGGCAGCCTGGGCATCTTGCCCGGCTTGCCCCCGGCTCCCGTGCCGCCCAGGCCACCGCCCATGCCCGAGAGCATCTTCATCATGCCCTTCATCTGCTCGTGCATCTTGATCAACCTATTGATCTCCTGCACGCTGCTGCCCGAGCCGCTGGCGATGCGTTTGCGGCGCGACGCATTGAGCAGCCCCGGATTACGCCGCTCCTTCATGGTCATGCTCGAAATCAGCGCGTCGATCTTCTGAATCTGCTTCTCGTCCACGCTGAAGCCCTCGGGCAGGGCGCGGCTCATGCCGGGAATGAGTTTGAGCAGGTCGCCCAGCGGCCCCATCTTGCGAATCTGCCGCAGCTGGTTCAACAGGTCTTCGAGGTCGAAGTCGCCCGCCTTCTTGATGTCCATCTGCGCCAGGTCGGCCTGCTGCGCCTTCTCGATCAGCCCCAGCACGTCGCCCATGCCCAGAATGCGCCCGGCCACCCGGTCGGGGTAGAAGGGTTCCAGGCCGCTCAGCTTCTCGCTGTTGCCCGCAAAGTAGATGGGCTTGCCGGTCACGAAGCGCGCCGAGAGGGCCGCGCCGCCGCGCGCGTCGCCGTCCATCTTGGTGATGATCAGGCCCGACAGCTGGACGCGCTCATCGAAGGTCCTGGCGACGTTCAGCGCCTCCTGCCCGGTCATGGCGTCCACCACCAGCAGCGTCTCGGTGGGCTGCATGGCGGTCTTGAGATCTGCCAGGGCGTCCATCAACGTCTCGTCGATCTGGAGCCGCCCCGCCGTGTCCACGATCACCAGGTCGCGGAAGTCGGTCTTCTGGAACTCCTGCACGCGCTCACGCGTCTGCTGCGGCGTCTCGCCGTTCGCCACCTCCAGCACCGGCACGCCCACCTGTGCCCCCAGCACCCGCAGCTGTTCACGGGCGGCGGGGCGCTGGGTGTCGGCGGCGATCAGCAGAACTCTGCGGCCCTTTTCCTTGTAGAACTTCGCCAGCTTGCCGGTGCTGGTGGTCTTGCCCGCCCCCTGAAGGCCGACCATGAAGATCACGTTGCCCTCGTTTTTCAGGGTCGGCTGCTGCGCCTTGCCGCCGAGCGTCTCGATCAGCTCATCGTGCACCACCTTCACCACCTGCTGCCCCGCCGTCAGGCTGCCCAGCACGTCCGCACCCACCGCCTTCTCGGCCACGCGGGCCACGAAGTCGCGGGCCACCGTAAAGTTCACGTCGGCCTCCAGCAGCGCCATCCGTATTTCGCGCATGGCGGCCTTGACCTGGGGTTCGGTCAGCTTGCTCTCGCGTTTCAGCTTCTCCAGGATGTCTTGCAGCTTGTTTCCGAGGGTCTCGAACATAATGAAGCAGGCTACCACGGGGCCGGGCGGCGGCCTGTGACGTGGGCGAGCTTGTGGCACGTGGCTTGTAGGAAAGGCCCAGAGGCTGAGGTCGATGTAGGATTCCCGGCTGGTCCGACAGGCCACGGGCCACAAGCTACACGCCCCGCCGACAACAAAAACCCCCGCCACTTGGACGGGGACTTCTCTGCTTTGGTTGCAGGGACAGGATTTGAACCTGCGACCTCCGGGTTATGAGCCCGACGAGCTACCAGACTGCTCTACCCTGCGGTAACAACGCATTTTTCAGCGTTCCGGCACCCAAAATTCAGGCGCTCAGGAATAGTAGCGCCGAGTTCCAGAACTGTCAAGGTGAGCAGCTCCACGTTTAAGCGCCGAGCACCGCTGCACGGCCTGTTCAGGCCTCGGCGTCTGCCGGGTCGATGCCGCACCAGGTCATGATGGCGATACGCAGCCCTGCAACGGGCAGCAGTCCCATCGCCGTCAGCACCATCACAGTGGCCGCCTCACGCTCTGACGGGTCTGGATGAAAATCATTCCGCTTCAGGGTCAGCAGCATGATTTCCAGTGCCGTTCTCTTGTTGCCGTCGCTGAAGCCGTGATCATGCGCCAGCGTGTACCCGATGGCCGCAACCTTGGTAAAGAATGTCTGGTAAGCGTCTTCTCCGAAAGCACTGTCTACGGCTTTGGCCGCTGCACTCTCAATGACGCTTTCATGGGCCACACCTGCTCGGCCTGGCGAGGTCAGCAGAATGCGTTCGTGCGCCACGTAAATGAAGGCCGAGGTTGGAAAATCCCAGCCCCGGTGTCGGTGAAAATACCCTTTCGCAAAGACCACTCCTACAGCTCTGCCAGGAGATCCAGGGTCTTCTTGTCGGCCTGAATTTCGCGGTCCATCCAGGCCACGATTTCGTCGTCGGTCTGCTCCGGGCGCGGCGTTCTCTTGATCTCCCTGGCCCTAACGAAGACACGCGGCTGGTCGTTGGTTTGCTCGTGTACGGTCATGGCCTCCTTATTGTGCCACAGGCCCGCTGACCCGCGTATGACCGCTGACCCTCTCTTGCCCGGCCAGCTTCCGGACCAGCACTGAGCCAGGGCCGCAGCGCCACTACGCCATGCAGCCGATGTGATTTCTCGCCGCCGTCTCTAAGCTGGAGTCAGTCGGGCCGGGTCCGACATCATCTTCCCCGCACTTAAACAGTCCACGCCTGAGTTCGGCGCTGGCGGCCTGTGCGCCGCCTCCGTCTGGATGCACGTCCTCTCCATTCTTTCCCCTCCGGTCGGGTTGCGCCGGACTCTTCAGGACCACCACCATGACTGACACCCTCTTTCCCACCTTCTTCCACGACCTCTTTCTTCAGCTGCGCCAGACCCTGACGCACAATCAGCTGGCCCAGGGCGGGCTGCTGCTGGGCGTTTTCGGGGCGCTGGCCGCCACTGCCCGCAGCTGGCCGCAGCGCCTGTGGAGCAGGCTGCTGGAACACACCACCTTCACGCTGGAGATCGACGGGCAGGACCAGTCGTTCGCCTGGCTGAGCGTCTGGCTGGCCGCCCAGGCCGGAAGCCGCCGGATGCGTCACATGGGCGTGGCGACGCGCTTCAACGAACGCATGGGCGGCCACGCCCTGACGCTGGGCACCGACCAGGACGGCGACGAGATCACCGTGCGCCTGGTGCCGCTGAGCGGCAGGTCGCTGCTGCGCTACCGGGGCCACTGGCTGCTGGTAAGTCCCAGCCGGGAAAAGAGCCAGACCGAGAGCGGACGCTCGCTGGGCTACACCCATACCCTGTGCGTGCAGATGCTCAGCCGCAGCCGACACCTGATCGGGCCGCTGCTGCAAGACGCCTACGAGGCCACCGCCGGGGCGGTGAGCGGACAAACCGAGATCTATACCCCCGAGTACCAGAACTGGCAGGTTTCAGACCGCCGCCGCTCCCGCCCGCCGGGCAGCCTGATCTACAGCGGCAACCTGATGGACGCCCTGCTGGCCGACGTGGGACGCTTTCAGGCAGACCGCGAGTGGTATCAGGAGATGGGCATTCCGTACCGCCGGGGCTACCTGCTGCACGGGCCTCCGGGCAACGGCAAGAGCAGCCTTGTGGCGGCGGTGGCCGGAGCAATGGGCCTGAACATCTACGTGCTGAACCTGGCCACGCCGGAACTGTCCGACGAGCGGCTGCAAACGCTGCTCAGCAACCTGCCGCGCCGCGCCCTGCTGCTGCTCGAAGACATCGACGCCGTTTTTATGGGCCGCGAGAGGCGCAGCGAGACCGTCAAGCTGAGCTTCGCGGGGCTGCTGAACGCCCTCGACGGCGTGGCGGCGGGCGAGGGGCGCGTCTGCTTCCTGACCACCAACCACCCCGAACACCTCGATGCGGCCCTGGTGCGTCCGGGCCGCGCCGACCTGCACCTGCACGTCGCCAACGCCAGCCATGAACAGGTGGCGGGCATGCTGGGGCGCTTCTTTCCGAGTGAGCAGTTCCCAGAAGCACAGTTCCCAGATCTCGGCGCGGCGCAGCGGCTGGCCCTGGCTGGGCGCGTGCCGGAAGGCACCATGAGCATGGCGAGGCTTCAGGAATACCTGCTGGAACGGCGCGGCGATCCCGCGCGGACCGTGCAGGACTGGGCCGAGCTGTGTGGCCAGGAAGAGACAGCCGCACAGCCTGCCGTCTCCACGCCTGAACCTGCCTTACCTGAATCTGCGCCCGCGCTGCTGTGCCAGCTGTTCAAGACGAATGGCGGACTGCCGGGTGTCAGCTCTAGTGGGTCACTTGCCACAGGCGTAATCTTTAGGGGTGCCGAGACTCCAGAATCACCCCTTACGTGCGTTCACGGATGACGAGCAGAAGCGTCTGGAACAACTCGCACGTTCCCATCAAACAGCGGCTGTCGTGGTCGC
>JANXWI010000210.1 GCA_025351205.1 Deinococcus sp. | reverse complement strand
CGAGCATACGGGTACCGGGCAGCTGGTCCCGCAGAAGCTCTGTATACAGGGTCAGCAGCGGGTGCCAGAAGCTGTCCGGGTCACTGAGCATCCGGTCCACAAAAGCCACGTAGAATTCTGCGACGGCGTCATATCTAGATGTCACTGGTGCTCCTTTTCCCTGCCTGAACCGCCTCCCGATTTAGCCCGGATACGCTTGACGAATCCTGCATACCGCGCTATCTTCATTTTATCAGCGTCCGCAAGGGCGCTTTTTTATTGGCCCGCCAGCCAGCAGAAAGGGCCAAACCCACAGTGCAGGCCAGCCCGATCCTCCAGTTCTATGCGCCGTATTTCTGGAGTTTCAGGGCGTTGGCCAACAGCAGGGGCATCACGTCGGTGCCGCGCCGCAGGCCCAGCGTGCCTTTCTGTGCTTCCTCCTCGGTGTAGCGCTCGGCTGCGTCTTTGCGGGCATACTGGCTGTGAATCAGCAGCGGCACCGGATGCCAGCTGTGGCTCTGCATCTTGCTGGGCGTGCTGTGGTCGCCCACGATGGCGATCACGTCTGGCCCGAGTTCCAGCAACTGGGGCAGCAGCTCGTCGAACAGCTCGATCTTGTGAACCTTCTCGTGGAAATTGCCGTCCTCGCCCGTGGAGTCGGTTTTCTTCACGTGGAAGTAGAAGAAGTCGTAGTTGTCCCAGTCTTTCCGGAGCGCCGCCACCTTGCCTTCCAGCGCGTCATCAACGCCCTCGACTTCCAGAACGTCCATGCCCACCAGCGAGGCCAGCCCCTTGTACATCGGGTAGCTGGCGATGCAGGCGGCCCGCAGCCCGTAGGTGTCACCAAAACTGGGAAAATGTGGCACGTCGCTGTAGCCCCGGAACAGCACGCCGTTCACCTGGGGTTCGTCTCTCAGGGTGGCCTCGGCGCGGGCCACGAAGGCGTTGACCAGTTCGGCAGTCTTCTTGCTGGCCTCGTCGTGTGCCTCTGCCACCAGGGGCTGCACGCCGGTGTCCTGCGGGTCAACGTCGCTCAGGTTCGCGCCCAGTGGACTGCCAGGATTCCGGAACACCACCACGAAGCGGTGCTCGGACTCGGTGTAGATCTCGACCTTCACGCCGTCCAGTTCAGAAATGGCGGCCTTCAGCCTGCCCACGGTCTCGGCGTTTTTCTCGTCGCTGGGTCGGCCTGCGCGGCGGTCATCGATGACACGTCCGGCGCCCAGAGTGGCAAAGTTGCCGCGCACCGCCACGTCGCCGTAGCCGAGCTTGACCCCTATTCCTACGGCGCTCAGCGCCCCCCGGCCCACCACGTATCTGAACGGGTCGTAGCCGAACAGCGCCAGGTGGCCGGGGCCGCTGCCGGGCGTGATGCCCGCCGCGACCAGCTCGACCTGTCCCAGCTGCGCCTGTTTTGCCAGCGCGTCGAGGTTGGGCGTCGTGGCCGTGGCCAGTTCGGTCTCGCCGCCAAGCTCCAGCGGCAGTCCGCCGACGCCGTCGAGCACCACCATCAGAATCTTGGAGTCGGTTTTTTTGACCAGGGCGCGAATGGTGTCTAACATACGCTAAGTGTAGGCCAATGCCGGGGGTGGGCCAAATTACTGCTCAGGAGTCAGGCCGGGGAATCGGGCGCAGCTTCCTCGCCGGGCCACGGCGTCGCACCATGCCGATCAGCCACGGCGGTCCAGTCGCCGGGCGGCACGGCCACGCAACCGGGCTGCTCCAGCCGCTCCGGGCGGGCATAGAGGTAGACCCACACGGTCTGTGAGCCAGCCTGCGTCTGCGCCTGGGCCAGCGTGCGGGCATACAGCGGCGGCGTCAGGTGCAGGCCCTCCAGGTCGTCGAGGTGAGCGAGCGCGGCGGGCCACTGTCTGGCGCTGTAGGTCAGAATCCAGCCGTGGACCGTATCGCTGTGAACCGTGTTGCTCTGGCCGGTGGCACCGCCCTCGGCGACCAGGGCCGGATAGCCTTCCGGGCGCAGGTCGTACAGCAGGTGGCCGGTCAGGGTCGCCCGTTCGCGGTTTACTGCTTCGCCTGCGGCCTGGGCCACCGCCTCGTAGCGCTCGCCGGGCATCAGGGTGCCGTACACGAACACGGCGCGGGGCTGCTCGGCAGGAGGCTGTTTGACAGGAAGTGCAGCCGGGGCGGCAGGACGGGGCGCAGGAGGATCAGCGGGCATGCGTCCAGTCTGACATGCGGGCGGGCAAGGCTGCCAGAACTGGACGTTGTTTTTTCTGGCTGTCAAGCAAGGTGACCACGGGTGAGGATGATTCCCCTCGCCCCTGTGGAAGACTGGTACAGCCGTTTGCGGAGGGGCGCTGCAAAGCAGCGGGGTGAGGGGGCCGCCGGGGAGCAGAATCCGCTCTACCCCCGACGGCTTCTCATGCCTTTTTCGGTTGTTCATCATTCCCTCGGGCTGGAATCCCGCCGCGTTTTCTTGCTTCCACGCCGTATTGAGACAGTTTTTCACCCGTAATGTGTCCTTATCTATACTGTGTTCCTGTCCATATTGTGTTCGTATCTACACTGTGCCCCCGGATGCTGACCCGTTTATCGTTTGCCCGTTCTCTATCAATTGCCACATCTGTCTTCTGCCTGCCCGGCGCATACTGAAGCATGAACGCTATGCGCGCGCCCCGAAGGGTCTGGTTTGTGTCCGTGTTGTTGCTGCTGGCCGCGCCCGGACTGTCTTCCGGTGGACTGGCCCAGAAGACCGAGACGGCCCCCGGCAAGAAAACCAGCGCGCCTGCAACGGCCAAGCCCGCCGGGATTACGGGGGTGCTGGCGAGCGTGTTTCAGGCGACCCGCACGGCCTCGCTTCGACTCGAAGACTGCCCGCCGGTGGCTGAAGACCCCGACTGCAAAGACCCCAATGGCATCGGCAGTGGCGTACTGATCAGCGCCGACGGCAACGTGCTGACCGCCTATCACGTGCTGTTCAACTCGTCGCGGCTGGAGGCGGTCACGCTCGACAAGAAGCGCTACCCGATGACCGTGGTGGGCTTCGATGAGACGCACGACCTGGCCCTGCTGAAGATCAACATCGCGGGCGCGCCCTTCGTGCCGCTCGTTCCGGGCGTTCCCAAGATCGGGCAGACGGCGCTGGCCATCGGCAACTCGGGCGGAAAGTTTCTGCAACCCAAGGTCGGCAAGCTGCTGGCCCTGGACGCCGCTGCGGGCCGCGCCGATTTTCCGGCTGGAACCCTGCAACTCGACGCGCCCCTGGCCCCCGGCGACAGCGGCGGCCCGATTCTGAACGACGCCGGGCAACTGATCGGCATCACCAGCTACATCCGGCTCAAGCCCACCGCCAGAACCGAGGCGCTGCCTGCCACCGCCAGCTACGCCGCCTACACGGCCACCCTGGAAACCACCTCCTACGCCGTGCCGGTCACGGCGGGCAGCGCCCTGCTGGCCCAGCTCCAGGGGGGTCTCAAGCGGGAAGCCCCGGTGGTGGGCGTGACCACTTCCTCCCAGCTCACCGACGGGCTGACCGCCAAGTTCTTCAGTTCACTGGGGCTGGGCAACCGGGTCGGATTCGTCTTTGACAGCGTGCTCAAGGGTGGCCCCGCCGATCTGGCTGGCCTGCACCCGCTCAAGGTCACCGCGTCCAATTCCAAGGATGTGCCCACCCGCGCCACCGGAGACGTGATCACGGCCATAGACGGCAAGGCGGTCACCAACTACGACGAGTTCCTGGCTGCCGTACGCAGTCACGAGGTCGGCGACAAGGTGACGCTCACGGTGTACCGTGACGGCGCGGCCAAGCCCCTGAGCATCACGGTCACGCTGGCCCCGCGCACCATCTCTCTGGGCCAGAGCAGACCATAATTCAGGATTGACTTTCAATCTGTCTGACGCCCAGTTCCGTCGCCAGATGGCCCACCGACTGGTCGTGGGCCTCGCGGGGCAGGGTAGACCCGGGCAGCAGCGCCCCCTGGGCCGTCACGCCGATGCTCAGCACCTCCCAGCCTCGCAGCAGGCGGTCATAGAAGCCGCCGCCGTAGCCCAGCCGCGTTCCGGTTTCGTCGAAGGCCAGGCCGGGCAGCAGCACCGCCCCGATCCGGGTGCGTTCAACTTCCGGCGTTCCTCTGGGCGGCTGCCTGATTCCGGAGCGGCTGGTGTCGGTGGCGCTGTGCCAGTCGTGCAGCGTCAGGCGCATCTCTGGCCGGAAGACCGCGCGGGTGGTGGACAGGTGCAGCTGGGCGGCCAGGGCCGACACGTCCGGTTCGCCCGGAAGAGCGTGGTAGGCCAGCACGTGATCTACGCCGCGCCCTGCCAGGAAGGCCAGCAGATGCTCGCAGATGGCCTCAGAGTCGGGTGCGGGCAGCTGTGAACGCCGGAGCCGCGCCCAGTCGCGCCAGGCTGCCTTGCTGGCCTGCGGGGAGGGAAGAGGCGGTGCCCAGTCGCCGCCCACACAGTCGCTTCCGTGAACCTGCCCCGGATCGCCGCCGCTCAGAACAGGTTTATTCGGATCAGCACCGTTCGAGTCAGCACTGTTCAAGTCGGCACTGTTCGAGTCAGAATTCTTCAAGTCAGAATTGTGCAGACTGAGTTTCTTGAGATCACGGGTGTCTGGATCTGACATGCGCCCGCTCAGTCGCCCGGTGTCCGGGTCATGGCGCCGGGTTCATGGTGTCCGGGTCAGGTCGCCCGGTCCGAACAGCTCGTCTTGCAGCGGTGAAGACGGTGACGCCTGCAACATCTGGACGGCCTGATCGGGTGCCGTCTGTACCGGGATCGCCTGCACGGTGGCTGGTTGCCCCGTTGCCGGTGGCACAGCCGCTCCCCCAGCCGCCGCTGCCCGGACCGGGAAGGCCGCTTCGGGCGGTGCGGGGTCCGGCAGGTCCAGGCGGGTCAGGCGTCCGTCTTCCATCGCCACCCGCACCCCGTTGCGGCCCTGGCGCTTGGCGGCGTACAGCGCGGCGTCTGCACGCCTCATCACGGCTTCCAGGTCGTCGCCGCCCGACCACTCGGCCACCCCGAAACTGGCGGTCAGGCCGCCCACCTGATCGAAGACGTGCTGATACAGTTCACGCCGGGCGGTCTCGGCCAGCGCTCTGGCCTCTCGCTTGTGCAGGCCGGGCAGCACCAGCACGAACTCCTCGCCGCCCCAGCGGGCAATGAACTGTTTGCCGGTCAGGTGCTTGCCGATGACCCGGCCCGTCTCGCGCAGCACCATGTCTCCGGCGTGGTGGCCGTAGGTGTCGTTGACCTGCTTGAAGTGGTCGATGTCGATCATCACCACGCTGAAGCTGCGCCCGGTCTGGGCCAGCGCGTCGAGCTGCTGCTGGGCGAAGCGCCGGTTGGGCAGCCCGGTGAGTACATCGAGGTAGGCGGCGGCGCGCACCTGATCGAGCTGCTGGCGCAGGTTGCCCACCGCGTACTGCATCAGCACCAGCATGCCGCTGGAGATCAGGAACTGGCTGACTGAGGCCACCGTGCGCGAAGTCAGGCTCAGGTTTCCCGGGACCCACAACATCCAGGTCTGGACGCCACAGATCAGGACCGTGCAGGTGAAGATGGCCGCGCAGACCTGTATCGCCTGCTTTCCCCGGAAGGCGACAAAGGCCGTGGCGTACAGCACCGCGAACCAGTACGACCCCTCGCTGAGCATCTCGTATCTCGGCACGAACTGCCAGAACTGGTGGTTCAGACCGAGCAGCAGGTAGGCGGCATTGGCGAGAAAGGTGACGCGTGTAGCGAGCGTCACGTTCAGCACATTCAGGGCCAGCGTCCCGAACATGCACAGCATCACGGCGGCCAGCCCCGGCAGGGCGTAGCGGTCGAGCGGGTCCATGTCGCCCAGCTGGGTCACTATCGCTGCGGTACAGGCCAGCGCCCCGACAGGACTGAGCCACAGAAATACCCGCCGCTGCACGGTGTTCCAGGTCTGCATGGTTAGGGTGCCGGAGGCCGCCTCGTCCGGAATCGCCGCGCCGGAAGTCAGGGGGTCTGGCCCCACGCCACGTTTCTGATCTGCCTGCGCCTGATTCACCTCCGGCTGAGAGGCCGCAGCGGAACCCGTGCCCGTTCTGGCCGCCCCGGACTTTACAGACATGCCGTTCCAGATGGCCTGCCACAGATCAAGCTCAGCGTGGGCCGCTGCCATGCAGGCTGCGCTCCGGTCATTCTGAGGGTGCTCAACTGTTCAGTGCTCAACTGTTCAGTACTCGTCGGGCCAGTTCTTGTCGGGCCAGTGCTCATCTGACCAGGACCGGGCGAATGTGCCTGACAGCGCTGCCAGCCGCCTTCAAAGGCTCTGTCGCTGCCTGGCCTGTGCTTCACGCCCGCCTCGCCAACATGAATGTGCTCCCTGCCTCGAAGGTCGTCAGGACGAAGAACCGGTTCCGGAATCGCTGATCCGAACGCATTCAGGGCAGCGAAGAAAGGTGGAAGGTGCGGAGGACCAGTCAGGTGGCGGCCCCTCGTGACAGACACACATATCCAGGCGTGCGCCGTAGGCAGACCCGACGGGACACTGTGGGGAGAACGCTCACCTCAACGTTTTCAGTCTAGCCGATCAGCTGAGAATTTGGAACAAGATCGTGTGCAATTGTTAAGATTGATGAGCCGAACCTGACGCTGTTTCGCTGGCTCCGGTTCCGCTCCCTTCAGGTTCGCTGAATTCCAGGCGGGTCAGTTCCAGCGCCAGATGCAGGCCCAGTTGCCGCTTCGGGTCGTCCAGGTCGCCCAGCATGGCCCGCAACTGCTCGATGCGGTAGTACATGGTCTGGCGGCGCACCCCCAGGCGGCGGGCCGCCCTGGCCATGTTGAAATTGGTCTCCAGCAGCGCGCCCAGGGTGTCCATCAGCACTGTGCGCGGGCGGGCGGGCAGGCGCAGCAATGGCCCGAGCTGCACCTGCAAAAAATCCAGGCTGCGGCCCGTTTCGGCCAGCGCGTCGAGCAGTGGGGCCAGCGAGGCTCCCTGTACCTCGCCGCGCGCGTGCAGAATACGGGCGTGCGCGGCCCGCGTGAGCAGCGCAAAGCGGACCTCCTGCCGGAAGACGATCAGCGGAAATCCGCAGCGCTGCGCCGCGCCCAGCAGTTCGGGCGGCGGCTCACGGAAGCCCTGCACCAGCTCCAGCACCAGCCCCTGCGCCCCGCCTTCCTCCAGTGAGCGCAGGTAGTCGGCCTGCGCCCGCGCTGAAGACTGGGCCAGCAGCGACCCGGTAGACAGCAGCAGTTCGCCGCCCGACAGGAAGCGGGCCGCGTCCAGCACCTCCGAGACATGCACCCAGGTCACAGGCTGCGTGAGGCGCGGGTGGCCGCTCAGCACTTCGGCCCCGGCAAAGGCCGGAAGAGCCAGCAGTTCTTCGAGGGTGGGGAGCATGGCTTGACGGTTAGTCTGCGCCCTGAGGCCACTTGAGGTCCAGCGCGTACCGGATGAATGCCCGGGTGAGCTGGAGGTCCACCGGGTCGGCAGGCTCGGAATACCGCAGGAATTGATCCGAATGCTTGGCCCAGGCGCGTTCCAGCAGCGGCGTCCAGTGGGGGTCAAGGTGGGTTCGCGCCCATTCCACCGCTGCACGCTTGGAATGCACCGCGCCGCTGTCGAGGGTGTGGAGCATTCGAGCGAAGCTCAGGGCCGCGTACGGCTGAATCCAATCGTTGTCGAGGCTGTTCGGGTCGTCCAGTACGGCCTGACCCCACGCCTCATACTTGGTCCATAACTCGGCGTAGAGTTCGTTTGGGTCTACTGGGTCAATGAGTTCCTGTGGCGGTGGCCCGGCCAGGGCGATGGCATGTTCACGGGCAGAGCAGCGCACCATCAATGTGTTGTCGTGGTTGGAGAACTGTAGGTCGCGGCTGCCGTGATCGAAATTGGGAATGGGCGTGTGGGTCGGGTCGGGGCGGCGCAGCAGTTCTGCCGGAAAGTACGAGCCTTCGAGGTGTCGCGCCCAGGGCGAGGGCAGATCAAATATGGTGCGGTGCATCGCCTGAACGGCTTCTGCCTGCGCCGGGGTCAGGCGTTCCCGTGTCACCGCCAGGAAATCCACGTCGCTGCCCTCGTCGGCGTCGCCCAGCGCAAACGAGCCTTGCAGGTACAGCGCCACCAAATCTGGTCCAAGCACGCGCCGAAGCCCCGCCGTGAGTTGCGTCAGCACGTCGTTCAGGTCCGGAAAGGGGGTGGGGTGGGTCATGCGTCACTTTAAGGGTGGGAAGGCAGAGTGAGGATCGGCCAATGTGCTTACTAGTGGGTCACTTGCCACAGGCGTAATCTTTAGGGGTGCCGAGACTCCAGAATCACCCCCTACGTGCGTTCACGGATGACGAGCAGAAGCGTCTGGAACAACTCGCACGTTCCCATCAAACAGCGGCTGTCGTGGTCGCC
>JANXWI010000206.1 GCA_025351205.1 Deinococcus sp. | reverse complement strand
CCGCAGCGCCCCTCTCCCACAAGGGGCGAGGGGAAAAGGAAAAGGAAAAGGCCAGGGCCAGGGAGATGTATCAAAAACGGGTCGCCAGATTGAACCTGCGCCCTCGCCAGATCACCGCCGCACACCGCCAGCGCATGAGAGTCGCGGCTTTACAGTGCGTCGCTGACAACACGCCGCAACACCCCACCACGGCAACTGGAGCGAGTCTGCGCCTTCCAGATCAGGAGAACCAGGGTCAATACCCCGCCGAATGAGCCGACTCACTTTCCAGATAGCGAAGCGCTTGACGGTTCTGTTAAGCTCCCCTACCCCGGTGGGGGTAGGGGCTGGGGGTGGGGGCGAGGCAAATGCTCAAAGCCCGAGCCAAACAGTCCAGACAACCTCAACCCGCCCTCAGTCCCCGAGAATGCTGATCTCCGTCCACCCCTCCGGCAGCGTCACCCTCAGCAGCCCGCCGTCGAAATGCCAGCTGCGCGCGCCCTGCACCTCGTCCACGCTTTCCAGCCCTGTCAGGTGCAGCTGCTCACTGCGCCGCACACGCTCCAGCTCGCCCACCTCCTCGCGGCCCAGCACGAAGCGGCCCGCACCGCGCTCGGCCCACAGACGGGTCAGGCGATGCGGCCCGTGCCCGTCGCCGTCGTCCTCGTAGAGCGTGCCGCTCAGCCCCTGCGGCCCGGCGTGCGCCAGCCACGACAGCCGCTCCCAGCGGGCGTGCGTGGTGTGCAGCGCCGCCTCGGTGGTGGGAATGGCCTGACCCGACTTCAGGTACAGCGGCAGGGTGTCCAGCGCCGCCTGGGCCGTGACCGTCTGCCCGCCCGCGTGAACTTCCCCGAACGACGACAGGTTGAACACCTCGGCCCAGCTCTCCCCCGCCCCTGGCAGGTACACCGGGCGCTGGACCGTGTTCGCCGCCAGCACCGGGGCCACCAGCAGGCCCTCGCCCAGCAGGTACGAGCTGACCTCGGCCCGCGCCTGGGCGTCGTGGGGGTAGTGCAGGGCCAGCGGGCGCAGCGGCGGCAGCGGGGCGTGGCCGGTCAGGTCGGCGTAGCGGCGCAGCACGCCGGGAATGGTGGGGCCAGCCAACACGTACAGGTCGAGTTCCTGACCCGCCGAGATCAGCCCCAGGCGGGCCGGATTACGCTTCGCCACGTCTATCTCGGTGCGCCAGGTCTCGTCGAGAAACAGCCCGTGCGCCTGCCCCTGAGGCGTGAGCACCGTGGTGAACGGCACCGAGAGGTGCATCGGGTCGGTATCGAGGTGGTGCGGAAAGCAGTCGGTGTTCCAGAAGGTCAGGTGCATGCCGCGCTTGTCGAGCGGCCCCACCTTCTGCCCGAAGCCCAGGTAGCTGTGAAGGGCCGGGGCCGCGAGGCTGGCCGTGCGGCGGCGCAGCGGGTCGGTGCCGGTGCCCCAGGCTTCCAGCTCGGCCAGCGCCCGTCCCGGCGTGCCGTCGTCATGCAGCTCCTGCACCTTCACGCGCCCGCCCGACTGCTGAACCGTGACGCACAGGCCGCCGCCCGTCAGCCGCCACTCTCCGGCCTGCGCTTCCACCTGTACCAGTGCCAGCGCTCCCGGCTGCCCCGGGGCCAGCATCAGGCTCTGCTTGGCAGGCAGCCGGGGAAAGTTCATGTGTGCCGCCCGCGCCCCCGCCGCCAGCCGCAGCCGCAGCACGCCGGGCGCGGCGCAGCTCAGTTCCAGCGTGTCGGTGTCGCCGTGAGCGCGCCAGAGGGGACCGTCCTGCCGCAGGGTGTGAAGTCTCGGAGGGTGCAGGTCCAGGGGTTGCAGGCTCGGGGGTTGAGGACTCAGGGGGTCAAGGCTCATCTGGGAGGCAGTCTAGCGGGTTGCGAAAATCCTGCGGGTGGTCTGGTTCCGGGCAGAACAGGGTTGCCGAATCACGTCTCCTGGCCCGACATGACGCAGCCCAGCTGGTAGATCAGGTCGTCGAGCGGCGCGCGCTGCTCGTAGCTTCCGGCCCCGCTCCGCTGTACGCGCCACTCGGCCAGCTGAGCGGCCTGTGCCTGCGCGCCGGGATAGAGGGCAACCAGGGCGGCCCGCTGCACCTGCCAGGGCGTGTCCGGGGCCAGAAAGCGGCTCAGGTCGCCTCGCAGCGTGTTGGATTCCGCCTCCGGGCGGGCCAGCTTGCCCAGCAGGCGCACGGCCCCGGCCCGGTGGGGCGCGTAGGCGTCGTCGTCCGTCGCCAGCTTCAGCAGGGCACGGTCCAGCCGCGCGCCGACCTCGCCCGCCTCGCGGAGGGGCGCCAGCACGTCGTCGTCCACCGTCTCCAGCACGCCCAGAAAACTGTAGGACGTGAAAAAACCGCTCAGCAGGCCGGGGCGCTCGATCACCAGACACAGCCGCTCGGCGAACGTCGCAACACTGCCGAAAAAATGCCGCGCCCCGGCCAGCGAGAAGCGCAGCTCGGCCCCGTACTGGCCGTACCAGCCCGCCAGCACGTGCCAGGCCTGTTCACGCGCCCGGTCTGGCAGGTCGCCCCCCAGCAGCGTCCAGAAAAACCGGTGCAGCGCCGGGTCGGCCCTGGCCGCGAGCTGGAGGCGGGCCAGCGCGCACAGTTCCTGCTGATCGTCGGCGCTGGCCGCCCCGAAGTGGTCGGGCACGAAGCTGTCCGGAATCCGGCCCGAGGTCGCCAGTTCGCCCAGGATGCTCAGGCGGGAGGGCCGCAGCTGGCCGTGTTCCAGCAGGCGGGCGCACACCTGCTGCACCTCGTTTTCGGACAGCGCCGGATTGGCCAGCACCTTCCCGGCCAGCGAGGGGTCGGTGTCCACCAGCCTCAGCGCGTCTTCGGGGCGGCCTTCTCGCAGCAGCAGCTCGGCGGCCATGCCACGCACTTCCGGCACGGCCAGCAGGCCCACCAGCACGGCGTGCAGTTCAGGTGTTGCACCCTGACCGTAAACCATCTGCCGCAGCACGTCCGACTGCTCGTGCGGCGTGAGCAGCGGCAGCACCCCACCCAGGGCGGCTCCCTGTCCCAGACGGGCCAGCGCCTTCGCGGCCACGAAACGGCGCTCGGGGACGCGCAGGGCGGCCAGCAGGCTTTCGGATTCGCCCAGCGCCAGGGCGGCCCCGAAGGCGAGGTCAGGGCGCCCGGAAGCCAGCAGCGGCGTGAGCAGGCCGCTGGGAATCGGTTCACTCTGCACGTTGGCATACTGTCCGGCCAGCAGCGCCAGCCCCAGCCCGGCCTCGGCGTGAACCGGGTCTGGTTGACCTGGATTTGGGGCAGCCGTGCGGCGGTACAGGCCATGCAGCGCGTCTCTCAGCTCGCCCGGCTGCACGGCGAAGGGCGGCTGGGCCGTGAAGCGCCAGTCGGCCAGCGTCAGGGCGGCCTCGTCCGAGAGCGCCGCGTCCGGGGAACGCAGGGCCGCCGCCACATGGGGGGCGTCCTGTTCGCTGCGCCGGGCACCCAGCCGCACGCGGGCCAGCGCCGCCAGCTGGGCGCTCAGGGGGAAGGGCGCGGCGTCTCTGATCTCGGCCAGCCGTTCCAGGTCGTCCAGCTGCCGCGCCGGGGGCAGGGTCATTGCCCTGAGCTGGACTTCTGGCAGTGGCAGCAACGGAAGCAGTTCGTCTTCCAGCGCCGCCGTCCAGCCCTTCCCTTTCAGGAAGCTCTGGGCGAAGCCCCGGTCCCCCACATGCCGCTCGGCCATCTGACTCTGGGGCGCGTACAGCCGCGCGAAGTGCTGCCGCTGCGCCGGGTCCATGCTCCTCAGGCGTTCGGGCAGGGCGAACTGATCGACCCCCGCCGCCTTCAGCATCCGGGCCGCGCCATAATCCGCGTCGTCCAGCAGCCCGGAGCCGCAGTGCCGACAGAACTGACCGTCCGGCGTGAGCCTCGTACACCAGTGGCAGCGTTTCTCGCGCCGGACTGTCAGCCCGCAGGCCACGCACAGGTCGCCCGATTGCCAGTCAGGCGGCTGAACGGCCTGACAGCCCTCGCAGACGGCCCGCGTCATGCAGCGGCACGCCGCAGGTCAGACTCGCCGCGCCCGTCCCCGGAGTGCCCCGTGCTGGCTGCACGCGCTGAGAGTCTATTGCAATTACATCCGCGCACGCCGCACCCGTCCCCAGAGCGCGTCTGTGCTGGCTGCAAGCGCCGGGACGCCACCTGACCTACATCCGCGCACGCCGCACCCGCCCCCAGAGCGCGTCTTTCTCGCTCTGGCCCATGAGCTTCAGCCTGGGGGGGATGTCGTCTTTGGCCACCCCGTCGCGGCGCAGCATCACGGCCAGTGACAGCTCTGCGGTGCCCACAAATGCTGCTCCGCACGAACGACAGAACCGGCCAGGGCCGCTCGCGCCGCACCAGTAGCAGGTTTCTATGGGTTCGGCCTGCATGCCGCAGTTGGGGCACAGGTCGCCGGGGGTGTAGTCCTTGGGCTGCTTGAACCGGCAGTGGGTGCAGTACACCGAGTCGCTGGAGTTGACCACCACGTTGCCCTCGCTGTCGCGGTTGACCTCCAGGGGCGCTGCGGGGCCGTTCTGTACAGCACCTGTCTGAGCAACAGTGGCCTGAACCGCTGGCACGGCCCATTCGAGCACCCGCGCGGCCACCGCCATGTCGAGATCGGGCATCAGTTCGAGCAGAGTGCTCAGGTCACCGATAACCTGAAAATCGTCCCGCCCCGCGATGCCCATGTCTTGCAGGCGTGCGAGCTGCTCTTCGGACAGCCCCTTGGCCCTGAGAATATTGCGTTCGAGCGTGCTGAAGTCTGCGGCCACGTGGGTCTCCTTGGATGCTGCGAAAGTGCCGTGCTGTACGCGCCAGTCTAGCGGAGCCGGGGCTGAAAGAGAGGCGTCGTCCTGACCGTTCCGCCCGGACCGTGCTGCCCGGACCAGGGCCAGAGGGTGCGCTGTGACATACGGGCGAACAGTCCATGGCCCGGCGTCCTCATGCTCACCCCTGTCAGACTGTCCGCATGACGAAACGCGTCGGGGACACGCGGCTCGCGCTTGGGATGCTGGCTCTGGGCCTGGCTGGCGCGCTGGTCGGCGTGCTGCGGGCGGTGCTGCTCGAAGGGCCGAGGTGGTGGAGCCTGCTGTCTGCTGCGCCCGCGCTGCTGGCCCCGCTGGGCATCGTGGCGGCGCTCGTCGTCTGGACACGGCACCGGGCGGCAGCAAGGTGGCGCGTGGCGGCGACCTGGGGCGGCTGGGCGGCGGCTCTGGCTGCTGCGGGTGTGGGCGTTGCCATGTTCGACCCGGACATCAACCGGGACGCCAACATCGGCATGGGTCTATATCTCATGTTCGGCTGGCTGTATCCGCTGGGTCTGGTGGCCCTGGCCGGAGCGCTGGCAGGGCTGGTCTGGGAGCATTTCCGGCCCGCCAGACCGGAACCTGC
>JANXWI010000172.1 GCA_025351205.1 Deinococcus sp. | reverse complement strand
TGCAAAAGCTGCTGGCGGGCAACCCGGAGCTGAGAATCGACGAAGTGTCGGCCCAGACGCCGCAGGGCCGCCTGAAACTGGCTCTCGGGGCGCAGGTGGTGAACGGCGACAAGATCGACCTGAAGCCGCTGCTGGGCCAGGACACCCTGAAAACCGGGGCCAGCAATCCAGCGCTGCTGGGCCTGCTGGGCAACCTGAAACTGAGCGCCGACATCGAGGGGCAGGAGGCGGTGATCGCCGGGCTGCTGGGGGGCAGCGGCAACGACACCGCCGCCGGAATTGCCCGGTCGATTGACCCGATGGTGCAGCAGGGCATGATCACCAGAACCGGCGACACCCTCAAGACCCACCTGGAATTCAGCCAGGGCGGCGCGACCATCAACGGCAAACCGTTCGGGCAGTGACGGATGCCACAGACAGCTGACAGTGCCAGATAACAGGGCGCTGCTGCTCGATGTAGACGGCGTCCTGGTGATTCCGCCGGAGATGTTCGGCCTGACACTGACGCCCCAGGACGCCGCCCAGGAGTTCTTTTTCGGCCCGTTTCTGAACGCCAGCGTCGGGCAGGCCGAGTTGCCGGAACTGCTGCCACCGCTGCTCGCTGCTTTGGGTTACGTGGACACACCCGAACAGTTCATGGCCGGGTGGTTCGCCGCCGAAAACCACCCGAACACCCCGCTGCTGGGCGAGGTGCGGGCGCTGCGGGCGGCGGGCTGGCCTGTTTACCTCGCCACCAACCAGGAACGCCACCGCCTGAAGTACCTGCTGCACGACATGGAGCTGGGGCAGCTCGTGGACGGCGAATTTGCCAGTTGTACAGTCGGCGTTCGCAAGCCGGACGCGGCCTATTTCGAGCGTGTGCAGAAGCGGCTGGGCCTGCTGCCTCAGCAGATCGTGTTCTGGGACGACGCGGCTGGCAATGTCGCGGGGGCGCTTGCGGCGGGGTGGGCGGCGCACCTGTATATCGATGTGGCGGGCTTCCGGGCGGTGATGACTGGACTTTGAGTTGGACTGTCGGGCTTTGGCTTCAGGCTTTTGCGGTTCCCCCACCCCCCAACCCCCGCCCCAAAGGGGACGGGGGAGCTTAAAAGAGGCGTCAAGCGCTGCGCTGTTGGCAAGGCAAGTCGGCTTACACATCGGGGCATTGACCCTGGTTTTATACATCTGGAAAGCGGAAATTCGCTTCTCGGCGCCGAAAGGTGAGCGATTTCGGCTGAATTACTCGGCTGCCTGGGCGCGGCTTTGATCCGCCGAAGGCTGTGCGGGAGCAAGTTGGTGGGGTTGCCAATTTGTTCTGACGACCAGTTTTTATCCAGGAGCATTGGCCTTCCACCCCTCGCCCCCGGCGGGAGAGGGGCCTCGCGCAGCGAGGGGGAGAGGGGACCACCGAGCAAGCCCAAACTCAATCCACCCACCCCGGCCTTTCCCCTCTCCCTCTGGGAGACTGGTACAGCCCGAAGGGAGGGCCTCGCGCAGCAAGGGGTGAGGGCACCCCCGAGTGCGCCGAACGCACCCACCCCGCCTAACCGTTCACCCTCAATTCCCCGCCAGCCGCGCCAGCACCCCCGGCACCCACCGCAATTTCTGCTCGCGCACCTGCTCGTTCTCGCTGCCGTACACCCACGCCAGGAAGGCGGTGTCGGTGCAGGCGGCCATGAATTTACGTGCCCGCAATGGATACGCCCTCCCTGTTTCAGCGGCGTAAGCGGCCCGGTACGCAGCGATGTACTCCGGACCTTCGTGAAAGTCTGCAAATTCGCCCTCGGTCATCGCCAGATCGAAGGCCGGATGGGCCAGGGCGCAGTCCCCGAAATCCAAAACGCCCACCTCGCCGCCCGGCAGCGCCAGCAGGTTGCCGAAGTGCAGGTCGGCGTGGATAACCTGAAACTCGTGTTCGTGTATCTCCAACCAGACCGCCGACTTTTCAATGGCCGGAAGGCAGGAGCCGACTTCGGGCGAGGTCAGGTGCTTCGGCGCTTCGTCTCGCCACCAGCCGCGCAGCCAGGAGGCGTCCAGCACTGGCCCGTGCCAGCGTTCAGGTCTTGAATGCAGGGCGTGCAGCCGCGCCGTTACGCGCCCGGTTTCGGCGGCCAAGGCAGGCGAAAGGTGCCTGCCGGACGGTTTGCCCTCGACCCAGGATGCCAGCACGGCGGTTCTTCTTTCCGGCATCGGGCTGACGGTGCGGCCCTCAAGGTCTGGCAGCGGCGTCGGCACATGCAGGACCGCCGCGTTCGCCAGAGCCAGAAAGCCGTGAATCTCCTGCTGCCGCTGTGCCGACCCAGGCAGATTCACCCGCAGGCTGCGCGGCCCGTCAGGCGTCTGCACCCGTGCCACCGCGTCGCCCAGAGTGCGGAGCATGACGAACTCGCAACTCTCCAGCCCGTAGGGAGGCAGCGCGGTCCGTATCCAGTTTTCAGGAGTCCAGTCTTTCGAACTCAGGCTCATCCCTCCTACTGCCCGTCCTCGTCGATGTTCACCAGTCCTTCGACGCGCTCGGCCCATTCCGTCTCGCCCAGCGCCTTCAGGGCGCGGCTGGTGCGTGAGGTTCCCGCCGCATCTATGGTGCCCGCGTTCCAGCCCGCGATCAGCATGGCGCAGCCCTGGAGCGCCTCTGTAACCTGCTCCTTGTGGAACATGGCCGCCAGATTGCCCTTCTGCGGCGGGCTGCTGGCCTGTGC
>JANXWI010000116.1 GCA_025351205.1 Deinococcus sp. | reverse complement strand
TACGCGGGCGCAGCGGAGGCCGAAGATGTGGCCCCCAGCGCCCTGCAAGCGTGCACAGACGGCAGTTTTGAAGGAACCGTGGAGCTGCACAGCCTGTCCAAGTCGCACCACATGGGCGGCTACCGGGTGGGCTTCGCGGTGGGCGACGCCGGGGCGATGGCGGCGCTGGCCCGCGTCAAGGGGGCGATTGACTTTCATCCCTGGCTGGGCATCCAGGCGGCGGCGGCGGCGGCCCTGGAGACGGTGCCGGGCGGTCTGGAGGTGTTCCGTGAGCGGCGAGACGCCCTGGTGCCGGCGCTGCATGCCCTGAGCTGGCAGGCCGAGTGGCCCCAGGCCAGCATGTACGTCTGGGCGCGGCCCCGGGACGGGCAGGGGAGACGCCTGCAAGGCAGCGTGGCCTACGCGGTGCGTGCCGCGCAGCAGACCGGCGTGGTCCTCGCGCCGGGCCGGGCCTTCGGCGTGAGCGGCGAGGGCTACGTGCGCTTTGCCCTGGTGCAGCCGCCAGAAGTGCTGCGAGAGGCGGCGCGGCGGCTGGCGAGGGTGCCGCTGGAGGAATGATACGAATTCCGATTGAATCCCTCGCAGTTTGCGGGTTCAATCCGACCAGAGGGAGGAGGAACACGTATGATGTATGCTTCGTCTGCTTTTCCGGACATCCCACGCCTTCCTGATGTGAGCAGCGCAACGGTGGGCAGCGCGTCCAGGCGTCGTCAACCGTGGCCGCTCTGATCAAGGAAAGATTGCATCCAGATCTGGGTTCCAGAGATGAAGAGAATCCGTATGAGAGCAGATACACTTTCCTCATGACCCATGCCGAGTACCAAGACAGGCCCGTCACGCTGATCACCGGAGCCACCGGGGGCATCGGGGCCGCGCTGGCCCACGTGCTGCACCGCCACACCCTGATTCTGCATGGCCGTGACCTGGGCCGGTTGCAGGCGCTGTGCAGCGAGTTGCCCAGGGCCACGCCGCTGGTGCTCGACCTGACGCGCCCGGACACCTTCGCCGACCTGCTGGAAGAGGCCGACCTGGGCCGGGTGAGCAACCTGATCCACAACGCCGGGGTGGTCGAACTGGGCAAGGTGGCCGAGCAGACGCACGAGATCTGGACGCACACCCTGGCCGTGAACGTGGTGGCTCCCGCCGAGCTGACCGGGCTGCTGCTGCCCCGGCTGCGGGCCGAACGGGGCAACGTGGTGTTCATCAACAGCGGCGCGGGCCTGAGTGCCGGTGCCGGGTGGGGCAGTTACGCCGCCAGCAAGTTCGCGCTGCGGGCGCTGGCCGACTCGCTGCGGGCCGAGGAAGCCGCGAGCGGCGTGCGCGTCACGAGCGTGTATCCGGGCCGCACCGACACCGGCATGCAGCAGAAGGTGGTGGGCCAGGAGGGCGGAACGTACCACGCCGAGCTGTTCATCCGGCCTGAAACCGTGGCCGAGGCGGTGCGCTACGTGCTGGAGGCACCCCGCGACGCCCAGATTCCCGACCTGACCATCAGGCCCGGCGCGAGGTAGATGAACCTTAAAGCAGTCCTGTTCGACCTCGACGGCACGCTGCATGACCGCGCCGAGACGGTCAGGCGCTACCTGGCAGGGCATGTGCGGCGCTTCGATCTGCCGGAAGGTTACGCCGAACGCTGGACGGTGCTGGACGATTTTGGCTACCGTTCCAAGGCCGAGGTCTTCCCGCAGCTGGTGGCCGAGTTCGGGCTGAAGCACAATCCGCAGGCGTTGTTGCAGGATTTCAGCGACCACGCCTGGGCAGACTGTCAGCCCATGCCGCACAGCCACGAGGTGCTGGCCGAACTGCGGCGGCGCGGGCTGCGGCTGGGGCTGGTCACGAACGGCTGGAGCGACAAGCAGCGGCGGTGCATGGCTGGCCTGGGGCTGGCAGACGCTTTCGATACCGTGGTGATCAGCAGGGAAATGGGGTGCGCCAAACCGGAGCCGCGCATCTATACGCTGGCGCTGGAACAGCTCGGCGTGCGGGCCGATCAGACCCTCTTTATGGGCGATTCGCCGACCAACGACGTGCTGGGGCCACAGCAGGCAGGCATGAAAGCGGCGCTGGTTCCGGGCGGTCACGCGCTGCCGGGGCATATTCGGCCCGATTACCTGTTGCAAGACCTGCGGGGCGTGCTGGACACCCTGGAGCCTGAGCGGTGAACCGCACGGACCGGCTGCTGGCGATGGTGCTGGAGCTACGGGAGAGTCGCTGGACCCGCGCCGAGGAACTGGCCCGCCACTTCACCATCAGCGTGCGGACGGTGTACCGCGACGTGCTGGCGCTGAACGAGGCGGGCGTGCCGGTGCTGAGCGTGCCGGGCCAGGGCTACCGCCTGATGGAGGGGTACTTTCTGCCGCCGCTGCACCTCACGCAGCAGGAGGCGGTGATGCTCGCCTTCGGGCTGGATGCGGTGCAGGGGGTCTTCGACGCAGAATATGCTCAGGCCGTGGACACCGCCGCCCGCAAGCTGATGGCCTCGCTGCCGGAAGCGCGCCGCCAGGAGGTCGAGGAGCTGCGCGGGCACATCCGTCTGATCGGGCCGGATGAGAACGGCACGCCCGAAATCCTCCGCACCCTCCGCACCGCCCTGCTGGCCCGCCGCGCCGTGGGTTTCCGCTACCACTCGCCGCAGGGCGTCAGCGACAGGCGGGCCGATCCGCACGGTCTGGTACGCCTGAACGGGGTCTGGATGCTGGCAGCGCACGACCATCAGCGGGCCGAGCGCCGGACCTTCCGCCTGGACCGGATGGAGGCCGTGACCCTGAGCGGCACGCCTGTCCAGCCGGACTTGCAGACTTTCGGCACAGACCCGCCCGAAGACCAGCGCCACCTGCGGGTGCGGCTGCTCTTTCCGGCAGCCGCCGAGCGCCGGGTGCGCGAGCGGCCCAATTTTCATCAGGTGACGGCGGTGCAGACGGAGGCGGGCTTCGAGGTGACGCTGAAGGTGCGCGGCGCGGCTGATCTCCTGCCGTGGGTGCTGTCCTGGGGGGCGCAGGCCACCGTGCTGGAACCGCCGGAGCTGGCCGAACTGGTGCGGCTGGAAGCCCAGGCCGTACTGGACCGCTCCTGATCCGACCTCCTTCTGACCCGATACCGCTCCTGACATAGGGGTGTCAGTGACCTCGGGCAGCATGGGTGCAGGAGGCAAGACCATGCAAACGCACCTGAACGTCGTTGTCCTGATCACGTCCGACCTCGCCGTGTCCCAGCACTTCTATCAGCATGTCCTGGGGCTGGACGTGGCCGAGGTCAACCCTGGGGCCATCGTGTTCGGCCAGGCCGGAGGGGCCGAGCTGGTGGTGATGCAGAACCCGCACGCGAGCAGCGCTGACAGGCCGGGGGCCAGCGTCCCGGAAGCCAGCGTCAACGCCTGGTTTGTGGTGCCTGATGCCGATGCCTATCACGCCCAGGTCAGGGAGGCAGGCGCGCAGGCCATCACTGACCCTGCCGACGGTCCCTTTGGACGGATGTTCGTTGTGACCTCGCCGGACGGCCACGCGCTGACCTTTCACCAGCACTGAGCAGCGCTGGGCGCAACACACCTGGAGGCAACAACATGCAGACCAACCTGGATTTTCTGACCCTGCACACCTGTGATCTGGATGCGGCCCGCACATTTTTCACCGATGTGCTGGGCTTCGAGGCCAACGACGCGCCTGGAGAGATCAGGCCCACCGGCCTCTCCTTCAGACGGCGGGACGGGGCGGGTGTGGCGATTCGGCAGGTGCCGGAGTTGGCCGCCGAGCCGGGCCGGGGCCTGAGCATCTATTTCAGGGTGCCTGACGCCGCCGCCTATCACGCCGAGGTCGTCTCGCGGGGGGCCACCATCGTTGGGGAACTGAAGGAAGGCCCGGATGGCCCGGTGTTCAGCGTCACCACGCTCGACGGCCACACGCTCGGCTTCTATCAACCAAAGGGGTGACCGTCCATACGCTGCGGGCGAGCTGGGCTGCCGTTTCAGTGCGGTAGCATCGTGTCCGTGACCCCCCTCCTGCCCATCTACGAGGTGCTGCTCGACGTGCGACAGGCGCTTGAGCGGCACCCGCTGGTGGTGCTCCAGGCCCCACCGGGCGCGGGCAAGAGCACCGCCCTGCCCGCTGAGCTGCTACAAGAGGCGTGGCTGGCCGCTCAGGGCATGGTGGTGCTGCAACCCCGGCGGGTGGCGGCGCGGGCGGTGGCGACCCGGCTGGCCCAGAACATCGGGGAGGCGGTGGGAGAGACGGTGGGCTACCGGGTGCGTTTCGAGTCGCGGGTGTCGGGGCGCACGCGCATCACGGTCATGACTGAGGGCGTCCTGTCCCGGCAGCTTCAGGGCAACCCGGAGCTGCCCGGCGTGGGCCTGGTGATCTTTGACGAGTTCCATGAGCGCAGCCTTCAGGCCGATCTGGCGCTGGCCCTGGTGCGCGAGGTGCAGGAAAACCTGCGCCCCGACCTGAAGGTGCTGATCATGTCGGCCACCCTGGACCCGGCGCTGTCCGCCAGATTAGGCGGCACCAACTCGGAACCTGTGCCGCTGATCGCCTCGGAAGGCCGCGCCTACCCGGTGCAGGTCGAGTACCTGGCCGCCGACCCAGCAGGCACGCCCGACGCCGCCGTGGTGGCCGCCGTCTCGCGCGCCCTGGCTGAATATGAAGGCGACATCCTGGCCTTTCTGCCGGGCGTGGGCGAGATCAGGCGGGCGCTGGCCGCCCTGAGCGCCCGGCATCCGGAGGTGAGCGTGCTGCCGCTGTACGGCGACCTGTCGCTGGAGGCCCAGCAGCGGGCGATTCTGCCAGGGCCGGATGGTCGCAGGCGGGTGATCCTGGCGACCAGCATCGCCGAGACCTCGTTGACCATCGCGGGCGTGCGGGTGGTGATCGACAGCGGCTGGACCCGCACAAGCCGCTTCGACCCCGGCACCGGGCTGAGCAGGCTGGTCACGGTGCGCGTCACGCACGACGCCAGCGTGCAGCGGGCCGGACGCGCCGGAAGAACCGCCCCCGGCACAGCGCTGCGCCTGTGGTCGGAGCGCACCCAGGCGGCCCTGAGTGCCGCCGCGCCGCCGGAAATTCTGGAGGCCGACCTGGCCCCGCTCACACTCGAACTGGCCGGATGGGGCACGCCCGACCCCGGTACCCTGCACTGGCTCGACGCCCCGCCAGAAGCGCGCGTGGCCAGCGCCCGCGTGCTGCTGCGCGAGCTGGACGCCCTGACGCCGGACGGACGCGCCACCCCGGCGGGCCTGAAGCTGCTGAGCCTGCCGACCCACCCGCGCCTGGCCCACCTGTTGCGCGGTGGTGCCGACCTGAAATTGGGGGCACTGGCCGCCGATATAGCCGCGCTGCTGGAGGAGCGCGACCCCTTGCAGGGCAGCGGCAGCGATCTGGGTGAGCGCCTGAACGCCCTGAGACGCTGGCGCAACAGGCAGCCGGCGGGCGGTGACGTGGCTGTGCTGGAGCGCGTCGAGCGGCTGGCCCGCAACTGGCGGCAGGCGCTGGATGTCGGCATGGACAATTCACCTGCCGACCCCTTCCAGACCGGGCGGCTGGTGGCGCTGGCCTATCCGGAGCGGGTGGCGGCCCTGCGTGCCGGGACGCGAGACCGCTACCTGATGGCGGGCGGCCAGGGCGTGCGGTTGCCAGAGGCCGATCCGCTGGCCGGCACACCACTGCTGGCGGTGGCCCACCTCGACGCCCGGATGGTGGCTGGAGAGGGCCGGGTGTATCTGGCGGCCCCGCTGCGGCAGGAAGACCTGACGGGGCGCGTAACGCAGCAGGCCGTGGTGCGCTGGGACACCCGCACCGGGACCCTGCTGGCCCAGTCCGAGACGCGGCTGGGGGCCATCGTGCTGGAGACCGAAGCACTGAAAACGGTTCCCGCCGAGCTGCGCGTGCAGGCGCTGCTGGGAGCCGTGCGGCAGGAAGGGCTGGGGCTGCTGCTCTGGACCGACGCGGCGCGGCAGTGGCAGGCCAGAGTGTCCAGCCTGCGGGCCTGGAAGGGAGAGGAGTGGCCCGACCTGTCAGACACGGCGCTTCAAGACCGCCTGGAAGACTGGCTGCCCGCGCTGTTCAAGGCCGCCCGCAGCCGGGAAGACCTGGGCCGGATCGACGTGCTGCCCGCCCTGGCAGCGCTGCTGCCCTGGAACCTGACGCGGCTGCTGGACGAACTGGCCCCCACACAGCTGGAGGTTCCCAGCGGGAGCAGGGTCCGCCTGGAATACCGCCCGGGCGGTGAGGCCCCCATCCTGGCGGTCAAGTTGCAGGAGCTGTTCGGGCTGGCCGACACTCCAGCCGTGAACGCGGGCCGCACCCCGGTGCTGCTGCACCTGCTCTCGCCCGCCCGCCGCCCGGTGCAGGTGACACAGGATCTGAGGTCGTTCTGGCAGAAGGGCTACTTTGAGGCCCGCAAGGACCTGAGAGGCCAGTACCCCAGGCACCCCTGGCCCGACGACCCCTGGACGGCGGAGGCGACGAGGAAGGCCAAGCCGAGAGGGACTTGAGGGGGAGTGGAGGGGCACACGGTCAGGTGGGATGGTTGTGGTTACCGCACTCGGTGGTCCCCTCTCCCCCTCGCTGTGCGAGGCCCCTCTCCCGCCAGGGGCGAGGGGAAACCCGGATGAGAGACGGCGCGGATTATCTCTGTCCCTGGTGTTCGGGAATACAAAGACCCGTATCCGGACGCCCAGCCCGCTCACCCCATCCCAACCTCCCCCCTCAAGGGGGAGGGGCTAAAGGCCAAGTGGGATGGTTGCGTTCGCCACACTCGGATGTCCCCCCACCCTGGTGCTACGCAGCGTCCCTACCCCACAAATAGCGAGGGGTAGGGGCAAAACCACGTTGAAGCTCTGAGTCAAAAACTGGTCGCCAGATTGAATTGGCGGTTCTGAAAGACAGCCCGCGCACAGCTTTCGGCGGATCAAAGCCGCGCTCTGGCAGGCGAGTTGCTGAGCCTCAGCCGCAGACCTTCCAGCGTCGAGAAGCGGATTTCCGCCTTCCAGATTGATAAAACCAGGGTCAATGCCCCGCTGGATGAGCCGACTTGCCTTGCACATAGCGCAGCGCTTGACGGTTCTGTAGGCCCCCCTACCGCTCTGACCAAGGACGCGTTGATCAGTCTAGCCAGAGGAGGGGCCGCCCCCGACGACCAGCCAGTCGCCCCGGCGGGGGTAGGGGTTGGGGGTGGGGGAGATGCTAAAGCTCAAAGCCCCAGCCTAACAGCCCAGACCAACCCTGCATCACATCGCCGAGGGAATCTCGATGCCGAGCAGCCCCAGCGTCTCTTCCATCGCCGCCCGCAGCCGTTCGACCAGCGCCAAACGCGCCTCTCGAAGCCCAGCAGGCGATTGAAGCACATTGGTCGCAGGCTTGCCGTCGTCGCCGCGCGCGTTGTACCAGCCGTTGAACGCCGTCGCCAGGTCCAGCGCGTACTGCGCCACCACATGCGGCGAATGAACCCGCACCGAGGTCGTCACCACATCAGGAAAGCGCGACACCACCTTGGCGAGTTCCAGTTCCAGCTCTGTAATTTGTGACCAGTCGGCCCCGTCAGGCGAGAACCCTTCGGCGGCGGCCTTCTTCAGAATATTGGCGGCCCGTACGGCGGCGTACTGCACATACGGCGCGGTGTCGCCGTTGAGCGCCAGCACCTGTTCCCACCTAAAATCGAGCGTGCGCGTCGGCTCGGACTTGAGCATGGCGAATCTCAGCGCCCCAACTCCTATTCGGCGCGCCGCTTCGTTCGTCTCATCGGCTGAAAGAATATCTCGTTCCGAAGCGGCTTCCTTCAAAATAAAAAGCACTGCTGCACGTTCAATCGCGTCGTCAATAACATCGTCTGCTTTAGCCCCCACGCCCTTTCGCCCTGAGATGGTCTGCCCCTCGAAGGTGACGAACGCATAGTTGAGGTGAATGCTGCGCCGCTCCTGCTCCGGGTGGCCCGCCACGCCCAGACTGGCCGCCACCACCTTCTGCGGATGCTCCTGGCGCGTGTCGATGACGTTGATCACCTCGGCGGCGTGCCCGAATCGGCGCTGCGTGTCCGGTTCACCCTGCGGGTGGCTGGTCCAGATCTCGTGGCCGTCAGGGTCGGTGCTGAACACCCTGAACTTCATCCCTTCGAACAGCCCGAACTTCCAGAACTGATACCCGATGTCTTTGGCGGCGTACATGGCGGTGCCGTCCGAGCGCATCAGCACCACGTTCGGCTCCTCCAGGCCGGGCATGAACGCCGACACGTCCATCACGAAGGCGCCCGCGAACTTGCCCTGTGCCGGGTGGCTGGTGCTGGGGCTGGCCTCCAGGATGTTCATGGCCTGACTCAGAAAGCCGCTGCCCACCACGTCCGATTCCCAGTTCAGCAGGTCGTAGCGGGCACCCAGCCGAAAGCAGGTGTCCAGGTGCGCGTGGACGATGGCCTCGATCTCGCCGCGCAGCTCGCCCGTCTCCAGGCGGTGCAACATGGCGCTGATCCCTTCTTGAAAGCTGGGCTTTTCGGGGTCGGCGTTGAGAGCCACGTAGCCCTCGCCCATAAAGTGGTCGTACTTCTGCACGCCGTCCCAGACGCGGCCATAGTGCCTGACCGCGAACAGGCTCTCGGCGGCCTGACGCCCGGTGTCGTCGATGTAGTTCTGCACCTCTACGCTGTAGCCCGCCGCCCGGAAGATGCGCGCCATGCTGTCGCCCAGCGTCACGTTGCGGACGTGCCCGACGTGCAGTTCCTTGTTGGGGTTCACACTCGTGTGCTCGATGATCACCTTGTCCGGCTGGTGAGGAAAGCCTGGACGCGTCTGCACCACATTCCGCACGAAGGTTCCGGCGTCCACAAAAAAGTTGAGGTATGGCCCGGCGGCCTCGGCGCGGGCAATACCCTCCGGCAGCGCCACGCGTTCGGCCAGCTGGGCAGCAATAGCAGCAGGATTCTGGCGCAGCGTTTTGGCGAGCAGAAAGGCGGCGGGCGTGCCGTAGTCGCCACTTTTGCCTGCGGGCGTCTCCTGGATCACGGCCTCGATGCTGGCCCCGAGTTGCTGTGCGGCAGCCTCCACGGCCTGTTTGAGTTGGGTCTTGAGGGTCGCCATAGGGAGCGAGTTTATCAGGTCAATGCCGGTTGACGCCCCGTATTCTCAAGTGCCAATCACGTAAACGTCAGTTTATCGGCGCAGAATAGAAGTATGGCAAGCGGGCTGAAATGGTGGGCAGGCGCTGGTACCGTATTGTTCGCGCTGGTGGCGTGCGGAAGCGGCGGGAGCGTGCCGGGGAGCGGTGTGCAGGTGATGACCCTGAAAACTGAATTCAGGGCGCAGGATGGGAGTTACGTCGCCTGCAACACCGTGACCTACCCCGATGGGACTATCAGCGCCCAGACGGCCCTGGCCGTCTCCTTCGTCACCGACAGGGATGTCAAGTCGGCTACCGTCTCGCTGAAGGGACAGCCCACCAGCCAGTACGACGCTTTCTACACCCAGACCGTCCTGCCCAGCCAGCTCAATGCGCTTCAAGGCGGGGCGTACCGACTGCTCCTCAGCATCAATTCCACGAGCGCCCTGTATCTGTCGAAGACCTCGCGTGTGCAGGCGCTGATCGTGCGTCCGGCCAGTCAGGCGGTGAAGGTCAAGGCGGTCAGGGCGGCCCACCGACAGGAGTACCGCTTCTCTCCAGCCGTGAGCGTGAACGGTGCCAGGACCTCCGGAAGCAGTCTTGAACAGGCCGTTCCGGTGTATGACGCCTGTACGGTGCTGTCTACCGAAGCTTCGGACACTCTCTGATCATAGATTTAGACATCAGGATCAGGCGCTGGATGAGACTCGTTGGGCTTTGTTAAAGGATGCGTCACGCGGGCATCAGCTTTGAATGGCACAGTAAAAAGTATGAATAAACTGATGGCTTTGGTGGGCGCAGCGAGTGTGGCGGTAGTTCTGGCTTCGTGCGGGAATGTAGGAAGCGCCCCCGACGGCAGCGGCAGTCTGATTGTTAGCGGAATAAAGACGGATCTCAAGGATCAGAACAATAATTATGTTGCCTGTGACAGTATTATATATGGATATAATAATTCTCCTCGTGATACGACGACAAATGTAGCCACGTTCTTTACGCTCAGCGGTTCTATCAATTCTGCCCAGGTTGGATTACGTGGTGTCAGTGGCAATAAGTATGATAATAACTACAATACTAGTTTCACGGGGGACCAGCTTCAAAAAATTGGAGGTATCAATTTTAAGGCAAGCTTTGCCGCCAATTCTGCTGGACGTTTTTCCGGTGACGAGTCGGGGTTCCTGCCACAGAGTATCAAGCCACAGGGTATTGTTGTTAATCCTGTCAATCAGAATATCAACGTGAGGCTAGTTTCGACCAGCTCGACCAATCGTTTGGGGTCATTATATTCTATAGTCACCGTGAATACTACAACCAGTCAGACATTCAGTGCCAATAGTCCAACCAATTCTCAGATTCCGGTATATTCGCTCTGTACGTTTGTTGCGCCCACTTCTGAAACTCTGTAGGCCTAACTTTCTTTGAGACTACATGCTGTCCCTCCCAACCGGGTTGGATGGCATTTCAACTGTTAGACTGCACCCACATGGCACACGACAGTTCATCACAAGGCGACGCGCGGCTGTACGGCTGCTGGATAGAACTGCTCGGCTGGATGCAGGACTACGCGACCTTTTCCGGCCTGGAGTACGTGAAGGTCAGCGACTTTCCCGACTACATCTACCGCATGGAGCGCCCCTACGACCTGCCCACCACCACCGCCAGCGCCAGCCTGAGCCGGGGCGTGCAGCCGCTGCTGGTGGCCTCGGTCAGCCCCAGGCACGTGGACCTGAAAAGCGTGCAGCTGCGCCTGATGGGCGGCAGCAAGCACTGGCACCTGCACGCGGGCGAGAGCGGCCTGCTGGAGGGAAAACGCCCCTTCACCCGGCAGCGGCTGCACGCCCTGCTGGACGGTGCCCTGCAAGGCGCGGGGGCTTAGCAGGGCCTCCGAGTCTATCCGGCCTCCTGACCCTCTACCAACCTTCCGCTCTGCTCGCTCAGGCCGCGCAGCTGGGCGGCCAGCGCGGGCGTGAGCGCCTCTGCGTGGTAGCGCCAGGTCCAGTTCTGCGGCCCGGTGGTGCCCGGCAGGTTCATGCGGTCCTCGCTGCCCAGGTTCAGCAGGTCCTGAAGCGGCACCACGCTCAGTCGGGCGCGGCTGTGAAAGGCCATCTGGGTCAGCGCCCAGGCGAAACTCTCCTCGCTGGGGTCGCTGCTGGTGTAGACCCGGTAGGCGTGCCGCTCGGACTCCTCGGCGTTGGCCCACCAGCCGCGCGTCGTGTCGTTGTCGTGGGTTCCGGTGTACACCACCTGATTCTCGCGCAGGTTGTCGGGCAAAAACGCGTTGACGCTGAAATCGCCGCCGCCGAAGGCGAATTGCAGCACCGCCATGCCGGGCAGGCCGAAGTCGTCGCGCAGGGCCTCCACGTCGGGGGTCATGACGCCCAGGTCCTCGGCGATGATCTCGGTGCCCGGCAGCGCCCGCGTCACGGCCCCGAACAGCGCGTGGCCGGGAGCTTCGACCCAGCGCCCGTGAATGGCGGTCTCGGCAGGGTACGGAATCTCCCAGTAGGCTGCGAAGCCCCGGAAGTGGTCGATGCGGATCACGTCAAACAGCTTCAGGCTGCCCCGGAACCTCTCCACCCACCACGCGAAATCGTCCTGCGCCATCACGTCCCAGCGGTACAGCGGGTTGCCCCACAGCTGCCCGGTGTCCGAAAAGTAGTCCGGCGGCACGCCCGCCACGGCCAGCGGCTGCCCGGCGGCATCGAACTGGAACTGTTCAGGCCGCGCCCAGGCGTCCGAGGAATCCATCGCCACGAAAATCGGAATGTCGCCGATGATCGCAACGCCCTTGCTGGCGGCGTACTCGCGCAGCTTTCCCCACTGCCGGAAGAACAGGAACTGCTGGAACGACACCCGGAACAGGTCGCGGGCCAGGGTCTGCTGTGCCCGCTGCATCGCTGCGTCTTCACGGTTTCTCAGCGGCAGCGGCCAGGCGTTCCAGGGCAGCCCGCCCTGGGTGGCCTTGATGGCGGTGTACAGCGCGTAGTCGCCCAGCCAGTCGGCCTCCTGGGACACGAAGGCCGCGAACTCGGCGCTGAGCGAATGTTCGCCCGACAGCAGCTGCACCTCGGCGTGGGCAAAGGCCCTGTCGAGCATCTGGTTGCGCCAGATGTACTGCTGCCCGAAGTCCACGCGGTCTGCACTGAACTCGGGAATCACGTCGAAATCGCTGCTCAGCAGCAGCCTCTCGGCCCGCAGGTCCTGCAATGACACCAGATACGGGTTTCCGGCGAAGGCGCTGAACGCCTGGTACGGGCTGTCGCCGTAGCCGGTAGGGCCGAGCGGCATCACCTGCCAGTAACGCTGGCCCGCCGCCGCCAGCCAGTCGATGAAGGCGTGGGCATGCACGCCCAGCTCCCCGATGCCGTAGGGGCCGGGCAGGCTGGTCGGGTGCAGCAACACGCCGCTGGAACGGGGAATGGTCATCTGAATATCTCCTTGATACTTTGGATCATCCGAGCAGAGCGGGCAGGCTCCTCCTGGGAGTTCGTTCTGCCCGAGAGGCGAGAGAGGACGTGCTTGGTTTCCTGTGTCGCGGCCCGCTCCTGGGGCGGCCAGAACCGGGGCGACGTACGGGCATCAGTCTCGGGCATCAGTCTAACGTAGAGCGCCTGACAGGGAATGCCCGCTTCAGGATTTCTCAAGCTTCCGGGATACAGCGTCTGGGATACAGACTCTGGGGCACACTGGCACACAGACTCTGGGGCACAAGCTTCAGTAGCCCCGGCTGGTGTCCACCCGCCCCGGCGCTTCCTTGCCCGAGGTCAGCGCCAGGATCACCGTGCTGGCGTGCGCCGCGCCGCGCACCACGAGGTCGTCGGTGGTGCTGCCCACGTGCGGCGTGATGATTACGTTTTCCCGCGCCCACAGCGGGCTGCTGGCGGGCAGAGGCTCGGGTTCGGTCACGTCCAGCGCCGCGCCGCCCAGCGCTCCGGCCTCCAGCGCTGCGTCCAGCGCCTGCGGGTCGATCAGCTCGCCGCGCCCCAGGTTGTAGACCCAGGCGGTGGGCTTCATCAGCCCCAGGCGCTGCGTGTTCAGGATGTGCCGGGTGGCCGGGGTGCGCGGCAGAAGCAGCACCAGCTCGTCGGCCTGCCGCAGGGCCGCCTCGACCTCCTGCGCGGAGCTGCGCGAGGTCAGCCCGCTCACGGCTGCGCCCAGCGGCTCCAGCATGCCCTCCAGCAGCCGCCCGATGTGGCCGTGGCCCCAGATCACCACCCGGCGGCCCTCCAGGGTGTATATGCGGCCCGGTTGCTCCCATGCCGCGTGCCCCTGGGCGTCGCGGAAGCGGTGCAGGCCACGCCCTGCTGAGAGCATCAGGGCCAGGGCGTGCTGGGCCACCGCCCTGTCGTGCAGGGTGTGGGCGTTGTAGAGGGCCACGCCTGCGGGCAGGTCGCTCACCACATGGTCGATGCCCGCCGTGAGGGTCAGCAGCCACTTCAGGCCGGGGCGGCTCAGCAGTTCACGCCGCTGCGCTGGGGGCAGAAACCACAGCACCATGCCGTCGGCCCCGCCCTCCGGCAATGTGTCACGGCTGTAGAACAGGGGCGTCACGCCGTCCAGATTCAGGGCATGGAAGGCGGGCAGGTCCGGCAGAAAAACGCGCATACAGGGATTGTAGGGGCTGGAAAAGGCTTAAAGCCGTTGTCTGAATTCCGGTACGAGAGAACAACCAGGGCGTCCCTCCATTGTCTTGAGCAGAACGGAGCGGTCAAGCGTCGTCAACGGCGCTGCCCTGACCAAGAACGCGCCTTCTTGGTCAGGACAGCGCCGCTTCTTGACCTGGGCAGCGCCCATTCTTGACCTGAGCAGCGCCCATGAGGACGCTAGGTCGCTGAGGACGCTAGGTCGCTGACGACGCTTGACCGCTGGGCACGCCTGCCCGCTTCTTGGGCAGAACGGACGCGCTTGAGCACGCCTGCCCGCCTCCTACCTGCCCGACTAAATTCACTCCCGTTGGTCGGTCAAAAAGAGAAAGCCTTTTTGACAAATGCTCTGTTTCCACCCCTCATGCCTCCAGCTGTTGCCCCGCTGATACAATGCCCCGTCTGCCATGACCCGCCCTGTCAACCGCCCCCTGCTCTCCCGCGTCTCGCCCCCCCGCCTGATCGCGCTCTCGTTCGCGCTGAGCATCCTGCTGGGCGGCTTCCTGCTCAGCCTGCCGCTGGCCCACCAGCCGGGCAAGACGCTCAGTTTTATCGACAGCCTGTTCATGGCGACCAGCGCGCTGTGCGTCACCGGGCTGTCGGTCATCTTTCCCAGCGAGACTTTTAACCTGACCGGGCAGCTGATCCTGCTGCTGCTGATCCAGGTGGGCGGGCTGGGCATCATCACCTTCGGCACCATCTTTGCGCTGATCGCCCACCGCCGACTGAATTTCAGCCAGAGCGCCCGCATCGCCCAGCAGATCAGCGCCCTGAATGTGGGCGGGGTGCGCGGCCTGCTCAGGAACATTTTCCTGTACACCGCCCTGATCGAACTGGTGGGCGCGGCCCTGCTGGCGCTGCGCTTCGTGCCGCAGTTCGGCTGGGGCAAGGGCCTGTACCTGAGCGTGTACCACGCGGTCATGGCGTTTTGCAACGCGGGCTTTCCGGTGTTCCCGAACGGCCTGATGAACTACGTCTCGGACCCGCTGGTCAGTCTGGTGGTTCCGGCGCTCATCATTCTGGGGGGCCTGGGTTTTCTGGTGCAGGTCAACGTCGTGGGTCACCTGCAAGACCGCCGACGCACCCGCCTGCTGGTGCAGAGCAAGATCGTGCTGAGCACCATGACCGCGCTGATCGTGGTGGGGGCCGTGGTGTTCGCCCTGCTGGAATGGAACAACCCGCGCACCCTCGGCCCGCTGCCCGTGGGCGGCAAGCTGCTGGCCAGCTTTTTTCAGAGCGTGACGCCGCGCACGGCAGGTTTCAACACGCTCGACTACGAACTGATGCGCCCGGCCACCCTCTTCCTGAGCACCTTGCTGATGTTTATCGGGGCCAATCCCGGCTCGACGGGCGGCGGCATCAAGACCAGCACCTTTTTCGTCATGGCGGGCAGCGCCTGGAGCATGGTGCGCGGGCGCGGCGAGATGGTGGCGTTCCGGCGGCGCATCGATCAGGAGACTGTGCTGCGGGCCATGACCATCTCACTGCTCTCGATCTTGCTGGTCAACCTGGGTTTCCTGCTGCTGCTGATCACCAACACCAGTCCCCGGCTCGACTTTCTGCACCTGTTTTTCGAATCGGTCTCGGCCTTTGCCACGGCGGGTCTGTCCATGAATTCCACGCCCGAAACCAACGACGTGCAGCGCCTGCTGCTGG
>JANXWI010000087.1 GCA_025351205.1 Deinococcus sp. | reverse complement strand
GGGCGCGGCTGGCCGTGGTCGGGGCCGAGGGCCGGGCCGTACATGCCCATGCTGTGGCCGACCATCAGCAGCGTTGTGCCTTCCAGTTCGGCCCTTACCTGGGCATCGAAGCTGTCCCAGTAGCGGCGCAGGCGGTCTTCGGTGTCCAGCTGCGTGTCGTCTGGATACAGCGCCTGCAAATCGAAGCCCGTGCGCTTGACCACACCGTTGCTGCTGGCGTCGTCTCGTTCTCTGTTCAGATCGACCACGAAGCGGCTCCAGGGGGCATTCAGGGTGCGCGCCCCCGGAACCAGAAACAGCAGCTCGGAGTAGGGGTCGCCGTCCAGAAAGATGCGGCGCTGCAACGCTTCCCTTTTCTGGGTGTCGTAGACCGCCTCGCCCAGCATCTGGTGCATCACCTGGGCGGGCAGCTGGCCGGAACTGTGCGGCGTGAGGATCAGCAGAGACATGAGATAAGTCTAGAGTATTTGTCAAAAAGGCGTTCTCTTTTTGACCGACTGGAGCGGGCAGGCGTGCCTAGGCGCGTCCGTTCTGCCCAAGAAGCGGGTAAGCGTGCTCAAGCGCGCTGTTCTGCCCAAGACAGGAGTGAATTTAGTCGAGTATTTGGGAGGCGGGCAGGCGTGCTCAAGCGCGTCCGTTCTGCCCAAGACAATGGAGCTGACAAAAGGCAGTTATTTTGGCAGCGGAATTTGGACAACTGCTCTACCCGGCCCGCTCCGGCCTCAGCGCCTCCAGTGGCGGGCTGCCCGCACGGTGGCCCTTGCCGCAGGCGTGGCACCAGTAGGCCTGATCGCCGTCGCGGGTGTCGAACAGCTCCAGTCCCTGCCCGCAGCCAGGGCAGACGTGCAGCAGACCGCGCCCGCTGCTGGGCAGCACATCAGGCTCCCTGGAACCTTTGCGTATTTTGCTTGTCATATTCTGACAGTAGCAGATTACAGGGTGCGGCAGATGTGTGCCGTGCGACTCTTCGAGCGGCGGTTTATTCCGTGCCCACCGGCTCTTTCCCGCCGTCGTCCTTCTCTCCGGCCTCCCCGACCCGTTTTCGCTGCCGCAGCATGGCCGGTTCCTTGTCGAGGTCGAAGACAAAGTGCCTCGGCTTACGCTCGCGCAGCCATGTCTCGACGGCTACCAGCCGGGGCCGGAAACGCAGATACTCGCGCAGCTGCCGCAGCGGAATGAACTTGGCCTCCTGCACCTCGCGGTCCGGGTCACGCGGCCCCAGCACCCCGCCGGTCTCGCGCCCCAGGTAGAAAAACTGGATGTGGTGGCCCCAGGTCTTGGCCTGAAACTCGACCACGAAGGCCAGTTCGCGCAGCTCCACGTGCAGCCCGGTCTCCTCGTAGGTCTCGCGGATGGCCCCCTGCTGCACCAGTTCGCCGGCGTCCAGGCCGCCTTTGGGCAGGCTCCAGCGGCCCTTCTCGCGCACCATCAGCAGGGTGTCGCCGCGCAGCACGATGCAGCCCACCCCGATGCGCGGCTCGGCGGGCGGCTTCTTGGGCGCGCGCTTGGGAGCGGGCTGGCGGCCCCGGCGGGGCGCGGGCTGGGCCTGCGAACCAGGCTGGACGGGGGCAGGTACAGCCTGCGAAACGACTGTGCCCGGAAGCGCAGGCCTGTCGCTGCGGGGAGTGCTGCCGCGCCTGCGTCTGCGGCGGCGTCCAACCCCGGCCTGCCCACTGGGTTTCAGGTCCTCGCTCATACGCCTTCCGGGGCCAGATCGTTGAAGCGCACGTGCGAGCTGTGAAACTGCAACTTGACCGTGCCCACAGGCCCGTTGCGCTGTTTTCCGATGATGATCTCGGCAATCCCCTGCTGGTCTGTTTCCTTGTTGTAGTACTCGTCGCGGTAGATGAACATCACGATGTCTGCGTCCTGCTCGATGGCCCCCGAGTTGTGACTGACCAGGCCGTCGGCCAGCCAGCTTGCAGGGCCGGGAACGGTCAGGTCATAGACCGTCTCGCTGCCCGCCGCTTCGGTGCTCAGGACCTCGTCCCAGTACAGGTCGTTCTGGGCCAGACGTTTCAGGGCGTCGTCCTGAAGATGTTCGGCGTAGTCGAGCACCGTTGTCCTGGAAGGCGCAAACTTGAAATGCGCCGCGCCGCCGTACGAGGTGCCGCGAGTGGCCGCCATCTGCCGCTGGGACAGGCCGAGCGCCTGCATACTGTTCTTCACCTGCGCAAAAACCTCTCTGGGCAGGGTATCTACATTGGTGTTGGGCTTCTGCCTGAGCAACAATTCACGCAGCCGGGCGGCGCTCTCCAGCCTTGGCCCGAAGGCCCCCACGCTGTCCAGAAAGCGGAGTTGTGCCTCGGCCCCCGAGACATCGACGGTCCAGAGGTTGTGCCCCTGCCGGACGCGCCCCACGATTTCCAGCCGCAGCAGCAGCGCCGCGACGTCGCGCACCAGCCGTTCGCTGCACGAGGCGAAATAGATGCGGGAACTGCCGCCCTGTTCACGGACGTGGATACACCCGTCGGTGGCCCACAGGTGGCGCAGCAGCACGCCGACAGAGTGGGCAGGAAGCATGAAGACCTCGGCGGGCAGCTGTTTGTGGGCAGACCGCTGACCAAACAGCCCCAGGTCCTTGAGCCAGCCCCCGACCCCCCGCGCGTGCCAGCGGTTGCCGTTGCTCCCGATCACCAGCTGATGCCAGCAGCCGCGCCCCCGGATACGCCGCACCGTCGATCCGAGCGCCACGGCGGCGCGGGTCACCAGTTCGCTGTTCTCCTCAGAAGCGGTGGTGTAGCGCAGCGGCTGGCCTTTCAGGTAGCTGCCGTCGCCGATCAGCTGACCCAGCAGGGCCAGACGCTCTTCGGGCCAGCGTGCCAGGACTTCTGGCGGCGTCTGGACTTCCGGCAATCGCCGTGCCAGTGCCAGCCGGTCGCCCGCCCTGATCTCGCCTAGGGTGGTCCAGCCGCCGAGCTGATAGACGCGGTGCCTGGCGGTGGCCCGCAGGGTGCGCCCGCTGCGGGTTTTGACCTCCAGAACATCACGCTGCCCCACGGCCCACACCAGATCGCTGCGGGCCGGAACAATCTGCCCGCCCTCGGTCATGGCCAGGACTTCAGGCGTCTGGCCCACCAGCTCACGGATGGGCAGGCGCTGCCCGCTGGCGAGGGTGACGAGCGTGTCTCCGGTCACGCATTCGCGCAGGTCGCTCAGCATCGGCCTGTGGTTGGGCCGCTGTTCCACGGCGCGCGACAGCTGGGAAAGCACCATGATCGGCACCTCCATTTCGCGGGCGATGTTCTTCAGCTGCCTGCTGATCAGGCTGATCTCCTGCTGCCGGTTCTCGCCGCCGCCGTTCTTATTGCTGCCGCTCATCAGCTGAAGGTAGTCGATCACCACCAGCCCCAGCTGCCCGTGCTGGGCGCTGATGCGGCGCAACTTGCTGCGCAGGGCGTTGACCGTCAGGTCGGGTTCGTCGTCGATGATCATCGGGGCCTCGGCCAGTCGCCCCGCCGCGTGGGCCAGCCGCTCAAAGTCGCGCTCACCGAGCTGTCCGCTGCGGATACGGTTCATATCCACCCGGCCCTCGTTGCACAGCATCCGCAGGGCCAGCTGCACGGCGGGCATCTCCAGGCTGAACACCGCCACCGCCTTCTCGCCCCTCAGGGCCACGTTCTGGGCAATCGACAGGGCGAAGGCCGTCTTTCCCATGCTGGGCCGGGCCGCCAGCACGTTCAGGCTGCCCTTCTGGAAGCCTGAAATCTGCTCGTCGAGGTCGCGGAAACCGCTCGCCACGCCGTCCGGAATCCCTTTGTTGCTGTGCAGCAGCGTGATGTACTCGAAGGTGTCGTGTACCACATCGCTCATGGCCTGCGTGGACTCGCCGCTCTTCTTCTGCTCGGCCACCTCGAAAATCAGTTTTTCGCTTCTATCCAGCAGGTCTTCGAGCGGCAGCTGCGCCTCGTAGGCCAGCTGCATCACGCGCCCGGAGGCCTGGATCAGCGTGCGCAGGGTGTACTTTTCCTGCACGATGCGGGCGTAGTGCTCGGCGTAGGCGGCGGTGGGCACCTGCTCGGACAGCCCGATCAGGTAGCTCAGGCCACCCACCTCGTCGAGCTGCCCACGGGTCTTCAGCTCGTCGCTGAGCGTCACCAGGTCAACCGGTTCGCCGCGCTCCTGGAGGCCGCGCATGCAGGTAAAGATCTTGCGGTGGCCTTCGCGGTAAAACATCTCGGCGCTCACGCTGTCACTGAGCTGAATCAGGGCGTCGCTGTCGAGCAGCACGCTGCCCAGCACCGAAATCTCGGCGTCGTTGTTGTGAGGGGGAATACGGGGGGTACTTTCCATAGCTGCGCGGTGGCCTCCTCACGGCTTCCTACAGAGTTCACGCGGCGCAGCGTGGGCCGCGCCGAGAAGTCATCTGGCGGAAGATTGAACTCTGGGGAGCCGCAGAAGCCCGAACACGGGCGTGCAGACTCCGGTGGCCGGGAGGAAGTGTGGCTGATCCCGGCCTGACCTGAGGGCATGATAGCAGGGGCGCAGGCGAGGGGTGAGCGGTGGGGCGGCGGCCCTCCCTCACCCCGCTGCTTTGCAGCGCCCCTCTCCCAGAGGTAGAGGGGTAAACGGCCAGGGCGGGTGGATTGAGTTCGGGCCTGCTCGGGCGTCCCCTCTCCCCCTCGCTGCGCGAGGCCCCTCTCCCGCCGGGGGCGAGGGGTAAACGGCTGAAGTGCTGTTTCGAAAACTGGTCGTCGGAATGAATTAGCAGCTCCTGAAAATCACCGCCGCACAGCCTTTGGCGGATCAAAGCCG
>JANXWI010000568.1 GCA_025351205.1 Deinococcus sp. | reverse complement strand
CCCCTCAAGGGGGAGGGGCTAACGGCCAAAGCTTTCTCTTTTCCCCTCTACCCAGGGGAGAGGGGCGCTGCGAAGCAGCGGGGTGAGGGGTGTTCCACTGGCGTCCCCTGGCCCTCTATGACATTCACCAGGGCCTTCCACCATGCGTAACGCCCTCACCCTGGCCCTCAAGGACGCGCAGCTCGCGGGCCGCACCCGCGACACGCTGCTCAGCACCGCCTTCTTCGCCGGGCTGCTGCTGATGGTGCTGGGCATCGGCCTCGGCTCCGGCCTGGGTACCGAGGCAGGCAACCTGCGGCCTGCGGCTGCCGGGGCGGTCTGGAGTGCTTTGGCCCTGGCAGCGGCGGTGGCGGCGGGCCGGGCGTTTGCCGCCGAGCAGGAGGCTGGGGCGCTCGAAACGCTCACCCTTTACCCCGGCCCGCACGGCGGGCTGTACCTGGGCAAGCTGCTGGGCACGGTGGCACAGATGCTGCTGCTGAGCGTGGTCATCGTGCCGCTGGGGTTGCTGTTCTTCGGGGCGCTGGGTGCTGGCGTGGCGGTGCCCTGGCCTGCCCTGATCCTGACCGTGCTGCTGGGCGTGCTGGGCCTGTGCGCTTCGAGTACCTTTTACGCCGCCATCACGGTCAATCTGCGGGCGCGCGAAGCACTGCTGCCTGCGCTGGCCTTTCCGGTGCTGATTCCGGTGGTGCTGGCGAGTGTGCAGGCCACGCGGTTATTGCTGGGCGGCGGCTGGTCACCCGAAGTGGAGGGCTGGCTCAGCTTCCTGGCCATTTTCGATCTGTCGGTGATCGTAATTTCGACGTTGTTGTTTCCGTTTGTGCTGGAGAATTGAGACTCAACGCTGCGCCACGTAAGACACGCGGTACAACACGTAACCGATGCCCAGTGGCACCAGAATCACCATCAGCAGCGACAGGGCGATCAGGTTCGGGCCGCCCAGACTGTACACGACCGTCGCAACGATGATGCTCGAAAAAATGAGCATGACGATGCACTGGAAGATCAGGAAGGCCGTCCGCACCTCGCTCAGCACCCGCACAGCATTCTGGGGCGTGATGGGAGGCAGGCCATTCAGCGGAACCTTGCCCTTCGGAACCTGCCACGCGAACAGGCCCAGGGCAATCCACATCCCCAGCATCAGTGCCCACAGCCCCCACAACGTCGAGGGAGGGCCGTAGCCGTCCGGGGCGCTGGCACCGCTCCAGTGCGTCGGAATGCTGGTAAGCAAGTGCGGGATGTACTGCAACAGCACCAGCGCCAGGGCGACCATTAAACCCAACGACACGCCCAGCAGCGCCTTCTGCTCACGCCCCAGCGGCAGACGCTCCAGTCGGGGTGGAATCTGCACCATCATGGTCTGATCGTACTCCTGCCCAGGCAGATTTCAAGTCCTCTTCCAGATTCCTGAATCTGTTCTGTATGGTCTTCAGACCGGGACTCTCATCCTTGCCCCAACCGCGTCTAGGCGTCAGAATTGGTGCATCACGGCGGGCGTGTCGGAAGCAGAGCACTGCTCCTCACGGTCTGCCTCACGCCCACAGGAGAGAATCCAACCATGACGCTTGCCAAACCCAAAATCAAAGCGGACCGCCTGACTCCGGTGCTGGGCGTCGCCACCCTGCTGCTGATGCTGGCCGGGCTGTACATCGGCCTGTCGGCCCCGCCCGACGTGAACCAGGGCACGCTGGTCCGGCTGTTCTTTATTCATGTGCCCGCCGCCTGGCTCAGCTACCTGGCTTACGGCGGCACCGGGCTGTGCGGGCTGCTGTACCTCGTCACCCGCCAGCGCCGCTTTGACCGGCTGTCGGCCAGCAGCGCCGAGATCGGCCTGCTGTTCACGGTCTCGACCATCGTGGTGGGCATGATGTGGGCCAAGCCGACCTGGGGGGCCTACTGGGTCTGGGAGCCGCGACTGACCACCACCGCGCTCTCGCTGGTTATCTACGGCGGCTACCTGCTCGTGCGTTCACTGATCGAGGAGCCGGGGCGCCGCGCCCGTATTTCGGCAGTGATCGGCATTGTGGGAACGTTGTACATTCCGGTCAACTACATGGCCGTCGAGTGGTGGCGCGGCATTCACCAGACGCAGACCGCCAAGCTGCTGGGCGGCCTGGGCTTCGCGGCCTCGCCCGTCTACGGCATTGCCCTGAGCATCATGACCGTGGCGTTCACCGTGCTGTACTTCTACCTGCTGCGGGTGCGCGGCAAGATCGCTGCCTTGCAGGAGGCCCGCGAGGAGCGCGAGTTCGAGCAGCTGAGCGGCGAGACAGCACCATCTGGCGTGGTGGCCCGTGGATAAGTTCAGCGGCTACGTGATCGTCAGCTACGTGGTGACCTTCGTGGTGCTGCTGGGCTACCTGGGCTGGCTGTGGTGGCGGCTGAAGCAGGAGCAGGAGCAGCGGTGACCACCTCGCCCACCCTGCTGCCACAGGCCAGGCGCCGCAAACGTAGCCCGCTTCCGCTGATCGCGGGCGGCGGTCTGCTGGCGGCGCTGCTGGGCGTGATCGTGTTCGGCAACCTGAGCAAGAGCCTGGAATATTTTGTCACGCCCACCGAGTACAAGGCGCAGCCCGCCCAGTACGCTGAGCGCACCATCCGTCTGGGCGGGCTGGTCAGGAACGCGAAGTTCGACCGGGGCAGGCTGAACCTGACCTTTACCGTCACCGACTTCGGCGCGAGCTACCCGGTCAGCTACCAGGGGGCCGTGTCCGACCTGTTCAAGGAAAATCAGGGCGTGGTGGTGCGCGGGGCCTTCAACAGCGCGGGCGTGTTCCAGGCCAACGAGCTGCTGGTCAAGCACTCCGAGGAATACCGAGTACCGACCAACCAGGCCGACATCAAGACGATGCTCAAAGACACCAAGTAGGCTTGTAGCTCGTGGCGTGTGGCCTGTAGGAACGGCCCAGGCACGCTGCCGAATCTAAGTTTCCTGGCCTTTCCTACAAGCCACACGCTACACGCTTCCCACACGCCACAAGCTTTCCCGCACCCGGAGGTGCTGAACGTGCTCAACCTGCTTTCTTTCCAGTCCAGCACCCTGGGCGCGGTGGGCCAGCTGGCCCTGCTGGCGGCCCTGCTGTTCACGCTTACCGGGCTGTGGCTGGCCGTGCTGGGCGGCGTCAGGAACGATCCGCGCGCCACCGAGGGCGCACGCCGCAGCGTCTGGGCGGTGTTCGGCTTCGTGACGCTGGCCGTGGTGGTGCTGGAAGTGGCCCTGCTGCGCGACGACTTCTCGGTGCGTTACGTGGCCGAGCACTCGATGCGCGTCTCACCCACCTGGGTCAAGGTCACGACGCTCTGGGCGGCACTTGAGGGCAGCATCCTGCTGTGGGCCTGGATTCTGTCGCTCTACGCCTTCGTGCTGAGCCTGACCCTGCGCCGCGACGCGCTGCGGCCCTGGGCACTGGGGGCGATGTTCGTGTCGCTGCTGTTCTTCATCGGCGTGGTGGGCAGCATCGCCAGTCCGTTTACGCCGCTCGCTCAGGTTCCCGCCGACGGCGCTGGCCCCAACCCCGCCTTGCAGAACCACTGGATGATGGCGGTGCATCCGGTGCTGCTGTACCTGGGCTTCGTGGGCCTGAGCGTGCCCTTCGCCTACGCGGTGTCGGCGCTGATCACGGGTCGCCTGTCCGAGCACTGGATTACCGTGACCCGCCGCTGGACGCTGGTGGCGTGGGCCTTCCTGACCGCCGCCATCGTGGCGGGCGGCTGGTGGAGCTACGAGACGCTGGGCTGGGGCGGCTACTGGGCCTGGGACCCGGTCGAGAACGCCAGTTTCATTCCCTGGCTGCTGACCACCGCCTTCCTGCACAGCCTCCAGATTCAGGAGCGGCGCCGCCAGCTCAAGGCCTGGAACATCTGGCTGATCGTGCTGGCCTACAGCAGCACCGTGCTGGGCACCTTCCTGAACCGCAGCGGCATCGTGCAGAGCGTACATGCGTTCAGTAACGGCCCGGTGGGCGCGGTGTTCCTGGGCTTCCTGGCTGTGCTGCTGATCGCCGGAATCGGGCTGGCCGCCTGGCGTGCGCCGTATTTGCGCGACGAGGGCGAGCCGAGCGCCGCGCTGAGCCGCGAGAGCGCGTATCTGGCGGGCAACTGGCTGTTTCTGGTGTTCAGCGTGATGGTGCTGCTGGGCACGCTGTTTCCGGTGATGGTCGAGGCCGCCACCGGCAAGA
>JANXWI010000566.1 GCA_025351205.1 Deinococcus sp. | reverse complement strand
CCGACCATCACGGCGATGTGGGCCGGGCGGTCATTGGTCAGGTCGCTGGGCCGCACCCGCCAGCTGCGAATTTTGCGGCGGTTGAACAGGTAGGCCAGGTCGAGCAGCAAATCGTCCAGGCTGACCAGAATGTACAGGGCCAGCAGAAGCGTGACGGGCAGCAGCACGGCCACCGGGCCGCCGAGGTGCAGGCCGGTGAGATGAAGGCCGAAGACGGTCATATGGTTCCCCCTGTACTCCCCCTGCGTCCTGACGGAATGCAAGGCGGTGAGACTGTTCTCTGGTCATGCTCGGCAGCGAGAGTCCAGTGCAGTGAAATGAAGAGGCGACGTTGGAGAGGACGATGGGGGCGATGTCAGGGGGCGAAGCGTGAGCGTGCCGTCGTGCGGGCATGTCTGATCAACAGGCCTCAACATACCTGGCGGCCCGAAAATGAAACGTATAAGTTCGGGATGAGTTTTTGCCACTGCTGGAGAGGTGTGGCCTTCATTCCAGAGGGATCGCCCCGGCCTCACGGCCTCAGGTCGAGCGTGCTGGTAACGGACCCGGTTCCCAGAGACGTATGGCCCAGGTAGCGTCTGAACACGGCGGCCAGCAGCGGCTGACGCTCCACGCGCATCTCGGTGTCGTGGGCGGCCTGGTCGTCGTTCTGCCAGGCGCTGTTCCACCACGAGAACCCGCGCAGCTGCGGCCAGCGCCCGCTGGTCAGATCATTCAGGGCGGCTCCGGCCCAGGCTTCCGGCGTCACGCTGGCCCCGGCGGCGCTGCCGAACTCCAGCAGCAGCACCGGTTTGCCGGGGGCCAGTGCCCCGAGGCGCGGCAGCACGGCGTCGAGCTGTGAGCGCAGGCTGCGAATATCGGTGTCCTGCGGCGTCTGCGCCCCGTAGGCCGAGACGCCCAGAACGCTGATCACGTCGCCGCCCGGGTAGTAGGCTTCGAGCCTGTTCCAGCCGGGCCGTCCGTCTGTCTGGGAGCCGTCTGTTTGGGGGCCATCTGTCTGGGGGTCGTCCTGGGCCGCGACGTGAAACACCCACCTGACGTTGCTGGCTCCGGCCTGCCGCACCACGCCTACCAGGTGGCGGTAGGCCCGCACGAACAGCGCCGCGCCACGTTCATGACCGTTCCAGCGGGCGTTCCAGCCGAACCAGTCGCCGTTGACCTCGGTGCCGTACTCCACGTACAGCGGCCCCGGCAGCCGTGCCGCCTCCCGCGCCCACACGGTCAGGTCGGCGTCGAGTGCGCCGCCCGCCAGTTCGGCCAGGGTGTAGCCCGCATCTGTATAGCTTCCATCTGGCCCGGTGGCCGCCTCGTCGCTGCTGCGGAGCATCAGGCGCACCACCGGCGCGGCTCCCCTGGCCTGGACGCGCCGCACCACCTGAACTGGGAAATGGCGGCTGCGAAACCAGTTGTTGCTCAGGTAGACGTAGGCCAGCCCAGGCCCACCGGCAACTCCAGGCACGCCCACGGCGGCGCTGTAGGCGTCCAGCTGAGCGTCTGTCACCGCGTCTTCCGGTGCCTCCGGGCCGGCGACGAACACGCCGTGGGCCAGCGGACGAACCGGAACTGGACTGACCTGAACCAGACTGCCCTGAACCAGACTGCCCTGAACCGGACTGTTTGCAGCCCAACCTGAGCTGCCGCCCGAACAGCCCGGCAGCGTCAGGGCCGCAGCCAGCAGCACTCTGATCAGCAGCAGTCTCGAACCCGGCAGCGCCGCTCGGCTGACCACGCTTACTGGGCTGACCACGCCTACTGGAGCGTGCGGGTGTTGACGCTCGACGGATCGACGAAGGTGTAGCCCTTGGCCTGGATGTCGGTGATCAGCTTTCTGAAGCTGTCCTTGCTCAGCCTGTCTTCTCCGGTGTAGGCCGCGTCGAGCAGGTAAGGATGTACGAACAGGCTGGCGTAGGCGCAGTCGAGGTTCCTGTTGGCCTCGGCGGCCTCGACCACCGCGTCCGTGCCGTAGCCGACCTGGACGTTGCCCAGGTTTTCCGGAATCACCTGCGTGCCGTAGGCGTCCCTGACCGGGTACGGGAAGAACTGCCCGGCCCGCACGCCGTCGGTGCTGTACATCCGGCGCTCCAGCGCCCTGGGATAGATGGCGGTCATGGGGGCGTACAGGCTGGTGTCGGCCTCGTAGTGCGGCGTGGTCCACATGCGCGGCGACACGCCCAGCCCCAGCAGGATGTTGCGCCCGGTCTGGAGCCGTGCCTGGGCGGCGGCGGGGGTCAGGCCCGGCAGCGCGACGTTGTTCTCCTTGTCCCAGAACTCCCAGCCGTCGCCGGAGTTGCCTGCGCCCTGCACGCTGCCGCTGCGGCTCAGGTCCTGGTAGTTGTGGGTGTAACCGTGCTGGATGGCCAGCCCGCCCATGCCCAGGGCGCGGTACACCTGAAGCAGCTGCCCGCCGTTGGCAGGCCACAGGTACTTCTTGCCGTCGTACCAGGTTTCGGGGATGATCGCCATGGCAAACGGAACCTTCAGGGCCGCGATCACGTCGAGCATGTCGCTCAGGTTCTGCGGATCGTTGATGCTGCTCACGTCTTCGAGGCGCAAGATGGCCTGCTTCTTGCAGGTGCTGGCGGCCTGGGTGTCGCCCAGCATCTTGTGCAGGCTGTCGGCCAGCACCAGATAGCGGTCGGTGGTGGTGATGTACTGAAAGGGGTTGTCGGCCACGTAGTAGAAGTTACCGCTGCGCACCAGGTACGGAATCTTGCCGCCGCCGCTGTTCGTAGCGCTCGCCAGCGTCTCGGTCTTCGCCGGGTCGGCTCCCATCTGGATCATTTCCTGCTGGGCCGGATACTTCCTGTAGCTGTACCCCTTGTACGTCACGGTGTTGTAGGCCGCCGCGATCTCGTCCGCGCTCAGGGCAGTGTGCAGGCCCTGGTAGCTCAGGCCCAGGCCGCTCAGGCTGTTTCCCAGCTCCCAGACGTTGTAGCCGATCCACGACACCGGCGCGCCCGCCGTCACGTCTTGCAGGAAGCTGGCCGGAATCTTCTCGTCGAAGACCGTGCCGATGTAGAAGGTCCGGACGCTGCTGGCCGCGTCACCGGCCACGTACTGCGAAATGGGCCTGCTGATCACCTGCACATTGTCGTACTGGCCCAGCAGGTTTTTCAGCATCAGGGCGTGAAAGCTGCCGCCGTCGCGGTAGGGCGAACTGGCGGGCAGCGGGTCGCTGTAGTACACCCGCACGGTGCGAGTGGGGGCCGTGGCCTGGGGGGCGAACTTTGTGGCCTCGGGCCTGTCTGGCAGCGGCGCCCGGAGCTGCGAGGGGTCGAGCGGGACCATCCTGTCGTAAGGTCTGGGCACCCTGGCGTCGCCGAACAGGCCCTGCACGTCGCCCACCTGCGAGGTGACCAGCAGGGGGCTGCCATACGAACTGCCATACGGGTTGGCGGCCCCAGGAACAACCGTGGGACCGGACGAGCCACCACAGGCGGCCAGCACGAGGCTGAGCGTCAGCATAAGGGGCGTCAGCATCAGGGGTGTCAGCTTCGAGGGTGTCGGGCGCAGGGCGGGGGAGCTGAAACGTGGACTCATGAACACTCCTTGTACCTGCGCTGAGGCAGAAAAGTACGCTGTGGGGCCGAGAAGTCGGGCGAGGAGGGGAGCCAGAAGACATGTGAAAGCTGAGTTCGTAAACATGTGAAGGCTGAGTCCGTGCCGATGCTGAGAGCACATGAGAACCGCGCCAGAGTGGTCAGAGGGCGGTTTTCCCTGCACTCACTCGCGCTGTGAAAAATTCTATATCGCCAAGCGTTACATTAAAGAAAATTCACAGCCACAGAACTGACACGAATCTCATGTACTGGGGGGGGTGCGTTTCCGCTGCTGACCGGCGTGTCTCTCCCCCGATCTGCGCCACCCTCGGCAGGATGAATGGCAAAAGCTGCCCTGTTCAAGCGGCATCTCTAGCGGAGACGTTTCGTCTGTTCGTCACATGAGTTGTGGTCTGGCCTCCGAACGTTTCAGGTGGCCCGGTCAGGCGCGCCAGACCGTGGGCCTGAGCCTGTGGACCTCAGCCCAGCGCCACGTCTGCCGGAACGTATTCCAGCTCCAGCGCGTCGGCCACGCCCGCGTAGGTCAGCTGGCCCCGGTGGGTGTTCAGGCCCAGCGTGAGTGCTTTGCTGGAGCGCACCGCGTCCAGGCCGCGTTCTGCCAGTTGCAGGGCGTAGGGCAGCGTCTGGTTGGTCAGCGCGAAGGTGCTGGTGCGCGGCACGGCCCCCGGCATGTTTGCCACGCCGTAGTGAATCACG
>JANXWI010000563.1 GCA_025351205.1 Deinococcus sp. | reverse complement strand
GCAGCACCTGCGAGATGGCCTACCGCGCCGGGCTGGGCATCACCATGCGCCTGGACGATGTGCCCACCCGCGAGGAAGGCATGGTGCCTATGGAACTGTGCCTGAGCGAGTCGCAGGAACGCATGATTCTGGTGCCGGTGCCGGGCCGCGAACAGGAACTGCTGGACCTGCTGGCCAGATGGGAGCTGGACGTGGTGAACATCGGGCAGGTAGAGGCGCACCACAGCTACCGCCTGACCTGGCGCGGAGAAGTCGTGTGCGATCTGCCGGTGGACCTGCTGAACGAGGCCCCGAAGTACACGCGGGAAGGCATCGAAAGCCCGGAGATTATTGCCGCCCGTGAGCGCGACCTGAGCGACATTCCGGTGCCCGCCGACCTGGGCGTGGTGCTGCTGCAACTGATGGCGCACCCGACCATTGCTAGCAAACGGGCCATCTTCCAGCGCTTCGATCATCAGGTGATGACCAACACAGTGGTGCTGCCCGGTGCCGCCGACGCCGCCGTGATGCGGGTCAAGGGGACCACGTTGGGCGTGGCCGCCACTTCTGACTGCAACCCGCGCTTCGTGCAGCTCGACCCGTACACCGGGGCCGCCGCCGCCGTGGCCGAGGCCGCCCGCAACCTGGCCTGCGTGGGGGCGACGCCACTGGCCATCACCGACAACCTGAACTACGGCAACCCGCACCGCCCCGAGGTGTACTACCAGATGCAGCGCGGCGTGCAGGGGATTGCGGACGCCTGCCGGGCACTGAACACCCCGGTCACGGGCGGCAACGTGAGCCTTTATAACCAGTATGTCGAAGAAGGGCGCACCGTCGCCATTCACCCCACCCCCACGATTGGCATGGTGGGCGTGCTGCCCGACATTGCGCTGCGGGCCACCCAGAGCCTGAAGCCGGGCGATCACGTTTTGTACCTGCTGGGCGAACTGGGCGACAGTATCGGCGCTTCGCAGTATCTGGAAACGGTACATGGCCTGGAAGCCGGACAGGTGCCGCCGCTCGACCTGAAGCTGGCACAGAAGGTCGTGGACGGCACGCTGGCCCTGATCCGGGGCGGGCTGACCAGCACCGCGCACGACTGCGCCGAGGGCGGTTTGAGTGTGGCGTTGGCAGAGATGGCGCTGCGTCAGCCGGGGGGGCAGGGCGGCGTGAGCGTGACGGTGCAGCTCGACACCGACGCCCGCCCCGACGCGGCGCTGTTCGGGGAGGCGCACAGCCGGATCATCGTGGCGGTAGACCCTGCCGACACCGCCGCTGTGGAAAGTGTTCTGAACGGCCTGGAAGTGCCCTTTACACGCATCGGCAGCAGCGAATCCGCCGAGGCCGGGCGTGAGAGGGTCGCCATTCTGATACCGCGACAGGGCATACAGTTGAGCGTGAATGTCGACGCGCTGAGAGCGGCTTTCGAGGGAACTTTGCCGGAGATTTTAGGGTGAATAGCCAGCGGTGCTGGCTTCCCCTCTCCCCCGGCCCCTCTCCCGCAGGGGGCGAGGGGAGACATGGCTGCCGTTTGGTTTTAAGTATCTGGCTGCGCTCAGACACAACTCTTGGTGCGACGCTTTTTCCCTCTCCCCTTGCGGGAGAGGGCCGGGGAGAGGGGTATCAGGCACCGCCTGATCTATTCCCCCAGCGCCCCCAGAATTACCTCCAGCACGCCCACCAGATTGCCCCGCACCTCCGAGTTCCAGAAGCGCAGCACCCGGAAGTTTCGCCCTTCGAGGTATTCCGTCCTGACCGCGTCGTAGGCTCGCCCGGCCTCCTCGGCGTGCTGGCTGCCGTCCAGTTCCAGAATCAGGCCGTGCTCGAAGCACACGAAGTCGGCAATGTAGAAGCCCAGCGGTTGCTGCCGTTTCCACTTCACACCCGTCTGCCCGGTCCGCAGCGCCGCCCACACCAGCCGTTCTTCCGGCGTGCTGTCACGGCGCAGGCGACGGGCACGCCCAGGCGTTTCCGCGCATGAAAACTGCCCTTCCGCGCATGAAAACCGCCCTTCCCCGGCCATACCGCACTGTAACCCGCTGCCCCGCCCCCCGCTCCAAGGACACCCCATGACCCTGAACGCCTCCGACCCGACGAAACCCCCGCACTGGGACGAATACGCCGAAGACAAGCCCCGCGAGGAGTGCGGCGTGTTCGGCATCTACTCGCCGCAGCCCGCCGACCTGGCCTGGATGACCTACCTGGGCATCTTCGCCATGCAGCACCGGGGCCAGGAGGCGGCAGGCATCTGCGTGTCCGACGGCGAGAAGTTTCACGTCGAGAAGGACCTGGGGCTGGTGACGCAGGTGTTCGACGAACGAAGACTGGACAACCTGCGCCTCGCCAACGCCCGCGTCGCCATCGGGCACGTGCGCTACAGCACCACCGGCTCCAATCTGCGCTTCAACGCCCAGCCGCTCACCACCCGCACCAACAAGGGCATTTTAGGGCTGGCGCACAACGGCAACTTCGTGAACGCCCGCGAGGTGCGCGATGTGATGCTGATGGAGGGTGCTTTGTTCGCCACCACCAACGACAGTGAGGTGATGCTGAACCTGATCGCCCGCGAGAGCCACATGGACCTGGTGGAGGCCACCGCCGCCGCCATGCAGAAGCTGAAGGGCGGCTACGCCTGCGTGCTGATGAGCCGCACCCAACTGATCGGCTTCCGCGACCCCAACGGCGTGCGCCCGCTGGTGATCGGGCAGCGGGAAAGCGAGAACGGTGCGCCCGGGGCCTACGTGCTGGCGTCCGAACCCTGCGCCCTGTTCGCGGTGGGTGCCCGGCTGCTGCGCGACGTGCTGCCCGGCGAACTGGTCTGGATGGACCGGAGCGGCCTGCACAGCCTGATGGTCCACCCCGGCAAGCCGACGCCCTGCGCCTTCGAGTGGATCTACTTCGCCCGCGTGGACAGCATCCTCGACGGTGTGGACAGCCACGCGGCCCGCCTGCGCATGGGCGCCCAGCTGGCCCGCGAGCATCCCGTGGACGCCGACATTGTGGTACCCGTGCCCGATTCCGGCATGGTGGCCGCCATCGGCTACGCCCGTGAGAGCGGTATCCCCTTCGACTACGGCCTGTACAAGAACCCGTATGCGGGCCGCAGCTTCATCGCGCCCACCCAGGAGGCCCGCGAGCTGAAGGTCAAGATGAAGCTGTCGCCCACCGCTGCCGTCGCTGGCAAGCGCGTGGTGCTGGTGGATGACAGCATCGTGCGCGGCACCACCAGCCGCCAGATCGTGAACCTGCTGCGGGAGGCCGGGGCCACCGAGGTTCATTTCCGGGTGAGCAGTCCGCCGATCAGGTTTCCGTGCTTCTACGGCATCGACACCGCCGCCCGCAAGGAGCTGGTGGCCAGCACGCACAGCACCGAGCAGATTCGTGAGCTGATCGGGGCCGACACCCTGAGTTTCATCTCCGAGCGGGGGCTGAGGGAAGCGGTGGCTGGCCCCGGTTTATGCCTGGCGTGTTTCAACGGCGAGTATCCGGCGGGCACGCCGCTGCTGAATGACGTGGACAAGCTGGCGCTGGAAGTCTAGAAAATCGACTTACAATTGTATATACTGAATCCCAGCGAATGGACTTTGACTGGGCCATTCTTTTTTTAAACACAGTGCAAATCTGGAGCACATTGCCCGGCACAAA
>JANXWI010000499.1 GCA_025351205.1 Deinococcus sp. | reverse complement strand
GGACCAGAGCCTGAATTATCAGAACCTGGGAAGCAAAACGATGGCTAGACTAGCGCCGACTGACCCTGAGTGCAAGTGCGCCGCGTGGGCCGGCTGAACCTCACTCTGATACTGGGCCGCAGCGCCGGCCAGAAACGCGAGGTCTGGTGAATCTGGCGCAGCTGTCCAGGCTCAGACCGCCAGGGCAGCGTTCTGCGCTGACCAAGAACGCCGTACACGACGCCTGCCAGCTCGAGGACGCCCGAGCGCTTCCAACATGTTCGGCCCAGGTCGTATCCGTCTGGTGATCAAGGTGGCGAAACCCCATTGCGGCACCTGCTCTACACGACAGACGGGCGACTCTGTCCGGCCTGAAGCGCGCCTGAGCGTGCCCGGCCCGCTTCACGGAAAGCGTTCCAGCGGGTCAGATCGGCCACGCCCGCCTCGATGATCTCCTCGGCGCGCGGCAGCAGTTCGGTCCTGAGAGACAGGTTGCGCTGCACGATGCCCTCCAGATCGTCGAGGTTGTACAGGTGCGCCCCCGAAACTCCGGCAATCGCCGGATCGATGATGCGAGGCACCGAGATATCGATCAGGAACATCGGCGAAACCCGGCCCCGCATGGCTTCCTGCACGCCCTCGGGGCGCAGCACGTAGTGCGGCGCGCCGCTCGAGGCGATCACCACGTCGGCCTCCGGCAGCAGGGTGTGCAGCATCTCCGAGGCGCAGGCTCGGCCCCCCACCCTGTCGGCCAGCAGGCGGGCGCGTTCCTCGGTGCGGTTGACCACGATCACGTCCTTGACACCGGCGGCCCTGAGGTGCGTCAGGGTCAGCTCGGCGGTCTCTCCGGCCCCCACGATCAGGGCGGTTCGGCCCTCCAGGCTGCCGAAGACGCTGCCCGCCAGCTGCACGGCGGCGCTCGACACGCTCACCACGTTGTCGTTCAGGCCGGTCTCGTGTCTGACCTTCTTGCCCGAGGCCAGCGCGCCCTGGGCCGCCTTGTTCAGCAGCGCCGAGGTGTCGCCGCGCATGGAGGCGTCCTGCCAGGCGCGCTTGACCTGGCCCTGGATCTGCGTCTCACCGATCACCAGGCTGTCCAGGCCCGCCGCCACCCGGTACAGATGCTGGGCGGCCTCCACCCCCTGGTACACATACAGGTGTGGGCGCAGATCGATGCCCCAGGCCCCCTCAAAGGCGCTCAGCGGGTCGCCCTGGACCCCGGCCATGTAGACCTCGGTGCGGTTACAGGTGCTGAGCAGCATCACCTCACGGGCGTGCTGGCGCAGGTGCGAAAGCAGGGCCTCCTGCTCGCCCTCGCGCACCGCCGTGCGTTCGCGTACCGCCACAGGAGCGGTCTTGTGATTCAGGCCCACCACCAGCAGGTCGAGCGATCCGGGGCTGGCAGCGCGCGCGGCGCTCTGAAGGCGCAGGGCCGTCGGGCAACTGGCCTCCGGCATGGGCGAAAACAGCGTGGCAGCGGTCACGCGCTCAGTCCCACGGCCAGCCGGATGTCGCGGCGCAGTCCCGCCAGGGCGGCCTCACGCTCGCTGCCGCTCAGGGTCACGGCCTGCTCGCGGCGCCGCACCCAGCCGTCCAGCGGCAGATGTTCGGGCAGCGCCTGCGTCAACCGTTCCCGCAGCGCCTGTGCCAGCATCGGCAGCTCGCGGCCCGTGGTCAGGGCCAGCTGAACCCCGCCCCGTTCCAGCGTGGCCGGAAAACGCAGGTTGCCGCGCTCGGCGCTTCCGGCGTGGCTGACCAGCAGGCCCAGGCCCAGCGCGTCGGCGGTCACGCGGTCATTGACCGCTGCGCTGTCGGTGCAGGCCAGCACCAGTGCCGCTGTGTTCAGATCATCCACTCTGTACTCACGCTCCAGGCAGGTTATGTCCAGCGCCCGCAGTTCCGGTGCGATGCGGGGCGCGACGACGCTCACGTTCATGCCCGCACCCAGCAGCACCGGTACCCGCCGCAGGGCCACCATACCGCCGCCCACCACCACCGCCGTTTCGCCGTGAAGGTTGAGAAAGGCCGCGAGCAACATGAACCGAGTATACCGGGCAGGCAAAGGGGGCGCAGGGGCCGGAAGTCCCGTCCTGGGCGTCGCCGGGTCAGAGAATCTTCAGGTCCCGGCCACCGCCAGTTCTGCCGCCTGCACCAGCGCTTCGAGGCTGGGCGTGGCCGCCACCACCACGCGCCGGAAGCCCAGTTCACGGGCGGCGTCTGCGGTCTGAGGCCCCATCACGGCCACCGTGAAGTCGGTCCCGGCGAGCGCGGCCAGGTGGCGGGCGGCGCTGCCTGAAGCGAGCGTGACCACGTCCGATCCCTTCAGGCGTTCGAGTTCGTTCAGTTCAAGTTCAGCTGGCACAGTGCGGTAGCCTTCGGCCCGCGTGTACCTCACGCCCCTGGCCTCCAGCGCCCCTTGCAGTTCGTCCTCAGCCAGCTGCGAGGTGAGGTGCAGCACCCGCGCCCCGGCCCCGGCGGGAAGTTCCGCGCCCAGATGACGGGCACCGGGAATGGACGGCACGAAATCGGCCCGCAGGCCGCGTTCCAGCAGACTGCGGGCGGTAGACGGCCCCACCGCTGCGACCCTGATGCGGCCCAGCGCCCGCACGTCCAGCCCTGCGGCGTCCAGGGTCTCAAACAGAGACGTGACCGCCTGGTTGCTGGTCAGCAGCAGCCAGTCGAGCGCGCCGGTGTCGTGCAGAGCATCGGCCACCGCGCCCGGATCACTGGCCGGGGCGAAACGGATCAGCGGCACTTCCAGCACGTTCGCGCCGCGTGTCCGCAGCAGGTCGGCCAGCCCGCTGCCGCCGTCGCGGGTGCGGGTGACCGCCACATTTTTGCCCACCAGAGGGCCGCTGTGCTCCCCCATCCTGTGATCCAGGTCAAACCAGCGCAGGCGTTCGCGCAGCCGCACCACCTCGCCTACCACCGTCACGGCGGGGGCCTCCAGCCCGGCCCGCTCGACCTCGGCGGCAATGGTGCTGAGCGTTCCGGTCACGGTGCGCTGCTGCGGCGTACTTCCCCACTGGATGGTGGCGGCGGGCGTCTGGGGGGCGCGGCCCGCCGCGATCAGCTCACGGGCGATCAGGTCCAGGTTCCTGACGCCCATCAGGAGAACCAGCGTGTCGATGCCGCTCAGCCGCTCGTAGTGGGCGTCACCCTCCTTCACGTTGCCGGTCAGCACCGCAAAACTGCGGGCCACCGAGCGGTGCGTGACCGGAATGCCCGCGTAGGCGGGCGCAGCGATGGCGCTGGAAATGCCCGGCACGATCTCGAAGGGAATGCCCGCCTCATGGCAGGCTTCGGCCTCCTCGCCGCCGCGCCCGAACACGTACACGTCGCCGCCCTTGAGCCGCGCCACCCGCTGCCCGCCGTTTTCCAGCGCCGTGCTGACCACCAGAGCGGTGATCTGCTCCTGCGAGACGTACTCGCTGAATCCCTTCTTGCCCACGTACACCGTGCGGGCCTGCGGGCAGTATTTCAGCAGCTCAGGATTGGCGAGGTAATCGAACAGCACCACGTCTGCGCGTTCCAGGGCGGCTTTTCCTTTCAGGGTCAGCAGGCCGGGGTCACCGGGGCCAGCTCCGATCAGCGAGACGAAGGCGCGGGAAGTCATGGGTACAGGCTAGTGCCGGCGGGCGGGAATTTGGGGAAAGGGTTCAGGCGCGTAGCTTGTGGAAAAGGCCAGAGTTGGCCGATTCATCTCGGAGTCCTGGCCCTCCCTACACGCCACACGCCACGGGCTACACGCCCCCGTCAGTGGTTCACGGGTCAGTGGTTCACAGGTCAGTGGCTCATGGTGCCGCCCGCACCCGTCACGTCGGCCCGCACCGTCCAGCTGAGCTTGAAAGGGTCAAAGGCCGCGCCCGTCTTCGGTTTGCCCTGAAACACCATCGTGTAGGCCCCGGCGGCGGGAAAGGTCACGTCGCTCAGAATCTCCCCCTTGCCCTGCCGCAGCTTTCCCTGCACGACGGGTCTGGCCCCGGCCCGGACGCTGCCTGCATAAACATTCAGCGAGCAGGTGCAGCCCGCCAGCGCAATCGCTCTGCCGCCGCGCACGTTGAGTTCAAAGAACACGGCGGTGGGTTTGCCGATCAGCGGCGCGTCGTCCGGGTCGGTGTGCATCAGGGCCGCCACGTTGCCGTCGCGGGCGAGTTCGTGGGCCAGCGCGGGGGAAGCGCTCAGGGCCAGCAGGGCCATCACAAGCTTGCGGTTTATCAGGGTGTGATTCATCAGGAACTCCTTGTAACGAGAGAAACAGCCCGGCGTTTCCGCAGCAGAAACAGCGCCAGGCTGAGGAGAAGCAGGGGCACCGAGGCCCAGCTCAGCGGTGACAGGCCGAAATGCACGCCCGACCAGGCGGTGTGCAGCGCCGAGAGCAGCGTCAGCCAGGGGCCGGCGCGGTGCAGGCGTTTCCAGCCCCGACCCATCCGCCGCTGCGCCCACCCGAACGAGGTGAGCGTCAACGGAAGCAGGCCGAGAAGCGCCGCCACTCCGGCCCAGATGCCCGCCTGAGTGTAGGGACTGAGAAAAAGCAGATTGCTCGCATCGCCCTGAAGGACGTGCTGCACCGCCAGCAGCCCGTGGTACAGGCCATACAAGGAGGCGGCCAGCCCCAGGGCGCGGCGGTACGGGCGCAGCCCCGGCGACCAGCGCGTGAGCAGCACCAGCAGCAGAGATAGCAGCGACAGGAAGCCGTACAGCTCCTCACGGCGCTCGGCCAGTGCGCCCAGCGCGGCGAGGCGCAGCAGCAGTTCCAGGTTGAGCGGCAGCAGCACCACCACCGCCAGTTGCAGCCAGCCGGAAGCGGGCCGCCTCGGGGCGGGTTTCTCGGGCGCAGGCTGACCGGGCGCAGGTTGGGGGGAGCGCGCCGCCGTCACCGGGTCCTACCTGATGCTCACTTTGCTGGCAGGGGTGGCCGGGTCGCTGTCGTCCCAGCTCACCACCGTGCCGCCCTGGTAGGTCTGGTAGACCTTCCAGACCAGCGTGCCCGCGCTTGCCGGATTGGCCGCGCTGAACAGGAAGCGCTGGAACTCCTGCGGCGCGATGGTGCCCGTCCAGGTCACCTCGGAAATCACGCCTTTGGCGTCTGACTTGACGGTCCGCACAAATCCGGCGACGGGCATGAAGTTGCCGATCTTGACGCCCGCCGGAACGACCAGCCGCACCTGCGTGGTCGCCGTGTCCTTCTCGACGGGCACCTGGAGGCGGTAGGTCTCGTAGTCTCCGGCCTTGCTTTCCGACAGGCCGGTGTCGGTCCTGACCGTGGCGTGCGCGGCGGCCACCGAGAAGAGGGTAGCGGCGGTGAGGAGGATGACACGCCTGAACATGCTGAACTTGACTGTATTGGACATGAATACCTCTGAAGACTGCCCGGCGCGCGCTGCACGGGAACGGATCTTCCGTCTGTCTGGAGGGCGTGACAGCGGAGGTTCAGGCCGGAGTGCTGTTAAAAAGCTCAGCTCTCAGACGGCCTGGACGCCTGCAACACGTTCCAGAGGTGGCCCGCGCGCCGTGGCCCGCAGCAGTCTCAGCGCCTCATGAATCGCCTTTGGCGGCGTCAGGGGCTGCGTGGTCAACACAGGCGGCGGCGGTGTCCAGAGGGCCGGGACCAGGGCCACGGGCGGCATGCAGCACAACCCCTTCGCGTGGTCGGCGTGGCCTGAACCCGCAGGGCCGGAGTGCCCATGCACCGCGTCGGAGGCAAGCATTCCAGGCATGGGTGAGTGATGACCCGCCGCCCTGTCAGTCGTCACTGTTCCCATCAATGTTCCGGTCAGCCACTCGGCCATGTTCATGTCGGAGCCGTTCATGTTGGTTGGCGCGCTGGCGTGTACGGCCACCTGCACCACGAACAACGCCGCCGCCAGCCACAACAGCAGCCGCGAGGGCCACTGCAAATGACTGGAGGAAGGTGCTCTGAGCGCTGAGCATGATGGCACAGCTGGAGCGGGACATATCAGGCGGGGCAGTTCAGATGGGGCGGGCAGACCTGCGAGAAGGCAAGAAAAAACCGCCAACCCGGAGGCTGGCGGTCAGCAGAAGAATTGAACTACCGCAGAACTTTGAGGGCCTTGAGGATGACGATCAGGATAACGGACCCGACCACGCCCCAGACGATGCTCCAGAACGAAAAGCCGCTGCCCGCCACGGTGCTGCCACCGATGTTGAGCAGGCCACCAAAAATCCACTGCGCCAGCAGTGAGCCGACGATACCAATCAGAATGTTGGCAATTGCGCCCTGCTGGCCGTCGGTCTTCATAATGATGCTGGCGAGCCAACCGCAGAGTGCGCCAACGAGAATCGTGATAATCCAACCCATGATGTACCTCCCAGGTGTAGTTGCCCGGATCGCCTGCACGCTCGCATGCTCTCCGGGTGAGCCTGGCCACACGACCCGTACTTCACCGTGCCAGACCAGACTCTTTCCTGAGAGCAGCATGCGGCTGGACAAATGACCCAATAGTACACTGGAATACTCTTTGAAGGCGGCG
>JANXWI010000487.1 GCA_025351205.1 Deinococcus sp. | reverse complement strand
GCAGCACGCGGGTCTGGGGCTTCTCTGCTTGGGCACGGTCTGGCAGGCTCACAGGTTCTCCATCAGGGTCACAGGCTCTCCAGCAGCGGCAGACACAGGCTGAACACGGTGCGGGCGCTCTGGGTGCGGCTGTACTTCACGCTGCCATTGTGCGCGGCCATCACCTGCTGCGTCAGGTACAGGCCCAGCCCGGTGCCGCCCATGCCTGACCTGCCCGCCGAGCCGGTGCCGCCGCCGCTCCCACTGCCCCCACTGCTCAAATTGTCGGCCACCGGCCCGCGTCCACGGAAACGCTGGTACAGCCCGCGTTCGGCGCCCGGACTCAGCCCCGGTCCTTCGTCGGAGACCTGCAACTCGGCCTGTCCGTCTTCCGTTTGCAGCGACAGCCGGACCATGCCGCCGGGCGGGCTGAACTTGACGGCGTTCTCCAGCACGTTCTGGATGGCCCGCCGCAGTTCGCCGCGCTGACCCAGCACCTTTGCCGAGCCTTCCAGGTGCGGCTCCAGCGTCACGCCGCGTTCACGGGCCAGCGGCTCCATCTGTGCCACCGTGCCCAGTGTCAGCTCGCGCAGGTCCAGCACTGCCGGGTCTGGGCTGGGTTCACCGGCCTCGTATTTGGCGACCAGCAGCAGCTTCTCGGCCAGTTCCAGCAGCGCGGCGTTGGCGTCCAGGCCGTTTCGCAGAGTGCTGCGGTAGTCTTCGGGCAGCGGGCCGTAAGCGCCTTTCAGCGCGTTGTTCATGCTCATGGCGTTGGCCATCAGCGGCGTTCTCAGGTCGTGGGAAAACGCATACACCAGTTCTCTGATCACGCCGTTGTGGCGCTCCAGCCGGGCCTGGTTGTCCTGCAACTCCTCCAGCAGCCGGGTGCGTTCCAGCAGCGGGCGCAGCACCCCCACCGCCTGCTCGACCTCCTCCACGCTCACGCGGGCCGAGTTCATCATCATCAGAACGTCGTCGTCGCCGGGGCGTGGCAGCCGGGCCAGCAGCGTGTCACCGCCCTGCACCGCCCACACCAGCCCGCTGCCCGCCGGACGCGCCAGAAACGGCGTCGAGAGCCGCTGGCCGGGCACCGGCAGGCCAGGGTCACCCGACCTGTCGCTCAGGGCCACGCTGTAGGGGGCGCGCAGCACCGCCTTGCTGACCGCGCCCAGCACCACGCTGCCTGCCCCGGCATACTCCAGCAGCGCCTGCGAGGCCCGGTCCAGAAAGGCCGCCTGGTCATACGGCCCGCTCACCGCCTGGGTCAGTTCACGCAGCGCCCGCTCGTGCTGGGCGCGAAATTCCTCGGCGTCGAGCAGGGCAGCGCGCGCACTGGCCTCGCGGAAGCGCAGCGTCAGGAAGCCGACCAGCAGGGCCGCCAGCACCGAGAGAAGGCGGTTGGCGAGGTCATAGGTGCTCCAGCCGCCCTTGAGGCCATTGGTCAGGCCTGCCAGCAGGTTGGCGGCCACGGCGAGCACGATCATCAGCCGGGTGGTGCGGGGTCTGCCTGCCAGCCCGGACAGCGCAATCGGGGCCGCGAACAGGATGCCGAACACCAGGCGGCTGGGCGTGAGGGCGTCGAGCGTGAACACCAGCAGCAGCAGCGCCGCACTCAGGCGGCTGACCTGCGACTCGGCGGGCCGCCAGAGGTGCCGGTGGGCAGTGGGAAGGGGACGGGGCACGAACACGTTCACCGTTTTACTGTAGGCCGCCCCGGGGCACGGTGGCCTGGTCAACTGGCCAGGGTGGGCGGTCAACTGGCGGGTGGGCCTGGCCCCGCCGGACGTTCAGGATGACGCGGTATGAACCTCTTCCTGCTGATTCTGGTGCTCGCCGTGAGTGCCTACCTGCTGTACGCCCTCATTCGCCCCGAGAAATTCTGATGGACATTCTTGCTGGTTTAGCTGTCCTGGTCGGCCTATTCCTGCTGTGCGCGCTGTTGATCCGGGGAGTCGAGAAGCTGTGAGGGCCATTCAGACGTCTTGGCCTGAAGATGCCCGGCCTGTTCACCCCCTCCCGGCCTTCCCCCTCAAGGGGGAGGGGCTAAAACATTTGGTGGCTCATTCATGATTACCTTTCTGACCTTCCTGTTCGTGTTTCTGCTGGCCTGGCCGCTGGGGCTGTACATCGCCCGCTTCATGCGCGGCGAGAGAACCTTCCTTGACTTCATGAATCCCATCGAGCGCACCTTCTACCGCCTCCTGGGCGTCAAAATTGCTGCTGACGGGGAAGCGCAGGGCATGGACTGGCGCGGCTACGCCAGGGCGCTGCTGTTTTCCAACCTGTTCGTGGGCCTCGTGGCCTTCCTGATCTACGTCTTCCAGGCGGAGCTGCCGCTGAACCCTGACAAGGTGGCCAACATGCCCTGGTGGCTGGCGCTGAACACGGCGGCCAGCTTCATCACCAATACAAATTGGCAGAACTACTCCGGTCAGTCGCAGCTGAGCTACCTGTCGCAGATGGTGGGCATCACGGCCTTGCAGATCATGACCCCGGCAGCGGGCATGGCGGTCATGTTCGCGCTGCTTCGCGGCCTGATGGGCGGGCACAGTGTTGCTGGAAAAGGGAATCAGGCAGGCAACAGTCAGCCCGGCACCAATCAACCCGGCAACCTAGGCAACTACTTCGTGGACATCACCCGCCTGACCACCCGGCTGCTCGTTCCGCTGGCCTTCGTGCTGGCGCTGCTGCTCACCTGGCAGGGCGTGCCCAGCACCTTCGGGGGGGCGAAAACCGCTCAACTGGTCGAGACGCAGACCGTGACCGTGGACAACAAATCCCAGACGGTCACCACTCAAAGCATTCCGGTTGGTCCGGTGGCCGCGCTGGTCGCCATCAAGCAGCTCGGCACCAACGGCGGCGGCTGGTACGGCCCCAACAGTGCCGTTCCGCTGGAGAACCCAACGCCGCTGAGCAATCTGCTGGAGTGTATTTCGATCATCCTGATTCCGGTTGCCCTGGTCTTCGCCCTGGGTACCTTCCTGCGCCGCCCCAGGTTCGGCGTGATGATTATCGGCGTGATGAGCCTGCTCGCTGCGGCGCTGACCTTCTTCACCATCATCGCTGAGAGGGCATCAAACCCGGCGCTTGCCGGCCTCGCCGCCGCAGGCCCCAACCTGGAAGGCAAGGAACTGCGCTTCGGGGCCGACGCCACCGCACTCTGGGCCAGCCTGACCACCAGCACCTCCAACGGTTCGGTGAATGGCATGCACGACTCGTTTACGGCGCTGGGCGGCCTGATCCCTCAGATCAACATGTTCCTGAACGACATCTACGGCGGCGCGGGCGTGGGCTTCATCAACATGTTCCTGTTCGTGGTGCTGACCGTGTTCATCGCTGGCCTGATGGTGGGGCGCACCCCCGAGATCTTCGGGCGTAAGATCGAGGTGCGCGAGATGAAGATCGCCTCGCTGGTGATTCTGCTGCAACCGCTGCTGATTCTGGGCCTGAGCGCCGTCAGTCTTTCGGTGCCCAGCATCACCGCCAACCTCAACCCCGGCTTTCACGGGCTGAGCGAGGTGCTGTACGCGTTTAACTCAATGTACGCCAACAACGGCTCGGCATTCGCGGGCCTGGGCACTGGAACGAGCGTCTGGTACAACGTCGCCGGCGCGGTGGAGCTGATTCTCGCCCGCTTCCTGCCGATCATCGGGCCGCTGGCGATTGCCGGGCTGCTGAGCGTGAAGCGGGTGGCCCCCGAGAGCAGCGGCACCCTGCGCGTCGATACGCCCATCTTCGCGGGCACTCTGCTGACGGTGATGCTGCTGCTGCAACTGCTGAACTTCGCGCCGGCCCTGGTGCTGGGCGGCGTGAGCGACCACCTCGTCTCGGAGCGCAACGTGACCCTTCCGGCCACGACCCCCAACGGAGCCACGAAATGACCGCCGCGCCCATCAACCCCTCCAGCAGCTCTGCCTCCGGCAAGAACCGCCCGAAGAACATCTTCGCCCCCGAATTCCTGCGCCCGGCCATCCGCGCCGCGTTCACCAAGCTCGACCCGCGCAGCGTGGCCCGCAACCCGGTGATGTTCGTGGTGGAACTCGGAGCCTTCCTGACGCTGTATATCGCCGTCGCCAACGCCGTGACCGGCAAATCTTTCGGCTACGAGCTGGCGATTGCGCTGCTGCTGCTGCTCACCAACGTGTTCGCCAACTTCGCCGAGGGGCTGGCCGAGGCGCGTGGCAAGGCCCAGGCCGCCAGTCTCCGGGCCGCCCGCGAGGGCACGCTGGCCCGCCTTCTCAGCGGCGAGCAGGTCAGCAGCAGCAAACTGGCGCGCGGTGACCGGGTGATCGTGGAAACGGGCGAGTTCATTCCCGGCGACGGCGAGATCGTGGAGGGCATCGCCACGGTGGACGAGAGCGCCATTACCGGCGAGAGCGCCCCGGTGATCCGCGAGGCCGGGACCGACCACAGCGGCGTGACGGGCGGAACCAAGGTGCTGTCAGACCGCATCGTGGTGGAAATCACCAGCGGCGCGGGCGAGAGCTTTCTGGACCGCATGATCGCGCTGGTCGAGGGGGCCAGCCGCCAGAAGACCCCCAATGAGATCGCCCTGAGTATTCTGCTGAGTGCCCTGACGCTGATTTTCGTGTTTGTGGTCGCCACCCTGCCCGCCCTGAGCAGCTTCGTGGGCGCGAAGGTGTCGATCACCACGCTGGCCGCCCTGCTGGTCTGCCTGATACCCACCACCATCGGCGGGCTGCTGCCGGCCATCGGTATCGCGGGCATGGACCGGGCCTTGCAGGCCAACGTGATCGCCAAGAGCGGCAAGGCCGTCGAGGTGGCCGGAGACATCGACATCCTGCTGCTCGACAAGACGGGCACCATCACCATCGGAGACCG
>JANXWI010000462.1 GCA_025351205.1 Deinococcus sp. | reverse complement strand
GGCACCCAGGAGATCATCAAGTCGCTCGACAAGATCTTCGTGCAGAACGCGCCCATCGACGCGACCTTAAAAGACCTGGTGGACCGCACCGCGCCGCTGTTCGCAGACACCAAGTAGGGCCTGAGCTGGTGAATGCGCCTTTCCACTTGGGAGGGCGTTTTGCCTGGAAAACAGGTGCCTGGAAAACGGTTGACCGGAGGTTGAGATGACGGCCACACAGCAGCAGACCACGGTCACAGAACTGCGCGGGCAGGTTTCGCCGCTGCCCCGCGTGCATTACCTTCACCACGAGTTCGAGGTGCCGGACGGTACCACGCGCCTGAGCGTCACGCTGCGTTTTCACAAGCTGCGGCGCTGCCAGCTGTTCCTGTCGGTGTTCGGGCCGGGCGGCTACCGGGGCACCCGCATGAACCCTGGCGCAGTGGGCGACATCGTGCTGGAGCTGAGCTTCGGAGAGGGGTTCGCGTCTCTGGGGGCGCTGCCTGGAAGCATCGAGAGCGGCATCTGGCGGGCACAGATCGACGTGGAAAACACCGACGAGACGGCTGACTATCTGCTGACGGTGGAGGCGGGCACCGCAGAACATCCCGCTGAAGCTCCCGCTGCAAACACCGTCACGAACGGGCGGCCCGGAGCGGGCTGGTACAGAGGCGAACTGCATTCGCACACCCACCACAGCGACGGCAAAGCCAGCGCGGCGGCGGTGGCGGGCGCGGCGCGGCAGTACGGGCTGGACTTCCTGGCCCTGACCGACCACTTCACCACCTCAAGCTGGCCTGAAATCACGGCCCAGGCCGGGCCGGACCTGGCGATCATCCAGTCGCTCGAACTGACCGGGCACCGAGGGCACGCCAACATGCACGGGCTGAGCGAATGGGTCAACCCATTTGTCGATGAGCCGGGCAGCGTCTGGGACATCAACGCAGTGGCCCGCGCCGTTCGCGTTCAGGGCGGGCTGTTCGGGGTCAACCACGCCTTCTCTAACAGTCTGGGCTGGCGCTACCACGAACTCGACTGGTCGCTGTGCGACGTCTTCGAGATCTATCACCACCTTGAGGGGCCGAACAACGCCGCGCAGCTGAGCTTCTGGGATGGCCTGCTGCGGGCCGGGCACCGCGTGACCGGGGTGGCGGGCACCGATTCGCACGACCCGCACGCCGGACGCCACCGGCTGGGTCAGGTGTTCACGGTGCTGGGGGCCGACAGCCTGACGCCCGGGGGACTGCTGGGCGCGCTCAGGGCCGGACGCGCCTACGTGTCGCTCGGGCCGGAGCTGAGCTTCACCGCCGAGGCGGGCGGCAAGGTGGCAGGGATGGGCGAGGAACTGCCCCTCTCAGGTCCGGTCAGACTGCACATCGGTCTGTCGGGGCTGGCCTTCCCTGCCCGCGTCTTTGTCATGAAAAACGGCCTGTACCACACCCATCTGGACCTGCCCGCCAGCAGCGACGAGGCGAGGGTCGAGATCGAAGACGCCGATTCCATTCCCGGGTATTACCGAGTCGAAGCCTACGCCCGTCCGGCCCAGAGCGATTCTTCCGGTGGGCGCGAGTGGCAGAACACGCTGCTTCTGTCCAACCCGATCTACACGGGAGGCCCCAAATGACCGCAACCACGAACGCTGTCCAGACCCCGGACGTGCCTGCCCTGCCGCTGCTCGGGGCCGCCATGCCTTCCTCACAGCTCGCCGCTCGCCGGGACTGGCTGATGGCCGGGCGAGACCTGGAACTTCAGGACGCCGTTTCGCATCTGGTGCTCGACGGTGACTGGAAGGCGCACGCAGCGGGCATCAAAACGCAGCTGGAAGGTTTCTCTGGCCGCCTCGGCATTCACGGGCCGTTCTGGGGACTGACCATCATGGCGAGCGACCCGGCAGTGCGGGCCGTGACGGTGGCGCGGTTGCGGCGCGGTCTGGAGTTCGCCGCCGAACTGGGGGCCACGCACATGGTGGTCCACAGCCCCTTCGACTTCTTCGGGCACCCGCTGGTCGCCCACACCCGGGTGACGGGCCTAGACGAACAGCTCTCGCAGGTGCATGACACCATCGGCGAGGTGGTGGCGCTGGCCCGCGAGGTCGGCTGCACACTGGTGGTCGAGAACATCCGCGACCTCAACCCCGCGCCGCTGCTGGCCCTGGTCAGGTCGTTCGATTCCCAGTTCGTGCGCGTCAGCATCGATGTGGGGCACGCCCACCTGATGCAGCAGAAGGGCGGCCCCTCGCCGGAGCAGTGGTTATTGGAGGCCGGAGAACTGCTGGGCCATGTTCACCTTCAGGACAACGACGGCCTGCTGGACCGCCACTGGATGCCGGGCGAGGGCAACATCAACTGGACCTCGGTGTTCCGGGCATTGCGGCACGTTCGGCAGATGGGCCAGCCTGTCAGCGCATCGCCCAGGCTGATTCTGGAGATCAAGCCTGACGAGATCGCGCCTGGAGCGGAGTGGCTGGCCGGGCGCGGGCTGGCGAGGTAGCAGGCCCGGTTGGAGGCAGTTCAAGGAGAGGCAGTTCAAGAAGAGGCGGTGCCCGTGACCGACATTGGCCGGTACCGTCGTCAGAAGACCGGTCTTCTTCCAGGCGTGGGAGCGACCAAGCGTCGTCAACGGCGCTGTTTTGGTCAAGAAGCGACCAAGCGTCGTCAACGGCGCTGTTTTGGTCAAGAAGCGGCCAGGCGTCCCCAGGGGCGCTGTTTTGGTCAAGAAGCGACCAGGCGTCGTCAACGGCGCTGCCCTGAATCTGGCCCGGTCTGCGCCACACCCGCCTCTTTTACCTGATCTGTACCGTTGGTCGGTACCTTGCGTCGTGCTTCTCGCCCCCGAGGTTCAAACGCCCCCGACATCGGCCCGGCTGCTCGCTGCCGACGCGCCAACCCTGCTGCGCTGGCACGCCCGGTACGCGGTGAATCCGTCGTCTCTGGCCGCCATAGGGGCCATGACCCATATGGTGGTCCTGCCCGGCGTTGCCGGTGGCCTCGGCGTGCAGCGGGTCGGGCAGGTCCTGACCGCTTCAGGTGAGCCGCTGGCCCCCGCTGCCGCCTGGCCCGCCTTCGCCTCGGCTTTTCTGGAACTGGCGCGGCAGGCGGGGACCACTCCGTGCTTCGCCCCGGTGGGAAGCGAGTTCGCGGCCATCCTCGAACGCCTCGGCCTGTTGACCGTCCGCCTGGGCAGCGCCCCCTACGTGCATCTGGGGAACTGGCCGCAGACCGGAAACGCGGGCGCGCGCGTACGTGAAGCGGTGAACCGGGCAAAGCGCGACCAGCTGGTGTTCACGCAGACCAGGCCCGGACCGCAGGGAGAACAGCTGCCCGAACGTTCACCCCATTGGAACAGTGAGGTCAGGCAGCTGTGTACCGGCTGGCTCAGGCAGCGGCGGGCACGGGTGGCGTTTCACTGGATTTTTCAGCTCGACCCGCTGTCCTTTCCGGCCTACAGGCGGTATTTCGAGGCCAGGCAGGGGAGCCGCCTTGTGGGCCTGATCGCTGCCAGTCCGCTCAGGGGCCGCGACTGCTGGTATCTGGAAGACATTCTGCGGGCCGAAGGTGCCCCGGCCTCAACCGGTACCGCCCTGGTGGCCTACGCGCTGGGTACCCTGAAAGCGGACGGCGTGAGCATGGCGACGCTGGGAGGCATACCGCTGGCCCGTGAACACGGCTGGGACCACCGGCAGGTCACGTCTCTGGAGCGCCTGGCGTACCGTCTGCGCCCGCTGCTGGCACTGGCCTACTCGTTTGACGGCCTGGAGACGTTCAAGCGCCGTTTTGGCCCCGCCCACTGGGAGAATGAATTCCTGGCCTTTCCGGCGGGGCTGAGGGCAAAACTGCGGGTCATGAAGGCCTTGACGCGGCTGGTTCTGGTGGGCAGGTGAAACCACCATGAGCTGCGAGGTGAGTACGGCAGGCGGCCCGTCTGCACGCCACCGTCCGGCATGGAAACCGAAAGATCAATCTGCAATGGGCAAGGTCTTTCTCGGACGGCCTGCATCTTCACCTCTCTGACAGGGCCGTGTGGCGTCCCAGGTGGCGCAGTGTCCCAAGTGGCACTGTCCTCACCGGGGAAAGATTGTAAGCACACCGGTGGGGTCTGGGTATTTCAACCGTGGCCGGAATTGGGCTTATCGCAGTGACAGTGTTCAACACCCTGTGGCCGGGCTGCCGCGCGTCAGGCCAGCCGCGTTAACATGGCCTCAC
>JANXWI010000480.1 GCA_025351205.1 Deinococcus sp. | reverse complement strand
GGCTCTCATTGCGGCCCTGATAGCCGCGCTTGAGGGGATTTCTGCCCAGTCCGGCCAGCTGGCGCAGGGCCAGGCCCGCGCCGTGCACGCCCCGCAACGCCAGGGCGGGAAGGGTGGCGGGCGTCTCCAGGTCCCCGCGCCCGAGTTCCACCTCCAGCACGCGGTCGCGCACGGTGTCCACGGCGGCCAGCCAGTCGGGGTGGCTGGGCAGTTCGGGCTTGAGGGTACGGCAGGTGTAGGTGCTCAGGTCGCCGAAATCGTTGCCGGAATGGTAGCCCTCACGTTCCGGGCGGCCCCCGATCAGCTGAGCGAGCAGGTCGTCATGGTTCGCCCAGCCCTGAGCGTGGGCGTACAGCAGCAGGCGTGTGTCGGGCCGGATGAGGTGCAGCCTCGGGAAGGCCGCTCCCCGGTACAGGCTCAGGTTCCACATGCGCCGCACCTGTCCTGGCGTCCAGGCCGCCCAGTTCCCGCGCGGAAACAGCGGGTCCAGCAGGTCGCGGGGATCGTCGCGCCGCCAGGTGTACTGCGGATCGACGTTCACCTCCGCGTTCAGGGGCAGATACGACAGGGCCGTCTCCCAGGCGTCCAGCGCCATGTCGGCATCGGTGGGCGCGGCGTGCAGGTCGTGCAGGGCATTCACGACCACGCCCGCAAGGTCCGGATGTTCCAGCCTCATGGCGACCAGCGGCCCGAGCGTGCGGTGCAGGGTACGGCGGCGCAGATCCTGGAGAATCTGGGCGGCGCTCAGGGTGGCCCGGTGCTCGGTCAGGTCGTCCCCGTCGGCGTCTTCCAGCAGCTCGTTCAGGCCGTCCGGGTCGAGGCGCGGCAGGCCCAGCACCTCGGCTTCCAGTTCGCCCGCCTCCCCCAGTTCGGTCTGCAACTCGCCCTCGGTGGTGTCGGCGCGGGCCACGAAGTGAGACAGTGCCCAGCGCATGCGGGTCAGGTCGCCGGCCTGCCCCTGCGGGCGGGTCTGCCACCAGCCGTCCCAGAGGCCGTGCAGCGGCATCGGCTGACCGTCCCGCCCCGGACGCAGCTGCCAGGGACTCACGTTGCCCAGCAGCACGGTCTCGCTGCCGTCCCAGCCGACGCCGGTCAGGGGCGTTTCGCGGTTGGCGACGATCAGGGCGTCCAGGCCGCGCAGAAGCATTGCTCCGCGTTGCAGGTCCGCCGGGTAATCGCGTTCACGCGCACTGGGCGCTGTGGGCCGGGTAAGCTCCGCCGGACCGAACAGACCCAGGCCGTCTTTCAGCGTGAGCTGTGCGCCGGGGTCGGTCAGGCGGGAGAGCAGGGTTCCCTCGGTGACGGTCTTCGGCCTGAAATCGGCGGGGGGCATCCCGCCCGTCTCGATCAGCAGTTGCAGTCCGGCCTGCCGCTGCTCGGCGTTGCCGGTGGCGAGCAGGGTGTCCGCGCTGGCCTGCGCCCGCGCCGGATCGGCGGCGAGCAGGCGGATCAGGCCCCGGCGCAGGTCGGCACTCCTTCGTTTCAGGAGGGTATGCACCACGCCGATTTCGCCTGGCTCGGGCGTGAAATGCGCCATGACGGTCACGGCCTCTTGAGACACGCCGCTGTTGCGGTCCTGGAGCAGTGAAAGCAGCAGGGTGCGGGTGGGGGCGTCCAGCGCCTTCAGCTTCGCATGCTCGCCCAGCGCGCGCAGTACAGTCGCCTTGCCGTACACGCTCATGCCGCCCAGATGCGGTGCGAGGACCGTGAAGGGCTGCTCACCGCGCAGAACCGGCAGGGCGTCCAGGGCGTCCTCGCGGGCGGGCACCTGCCCCAGCCAGGGAAACAGCAGCCCTTCGTGCCGGGCCGCGTCCGGCAGGCGCAGGGCGTAGGCTTCGTACTCCTCGAAGGTGTAGCCGGGGTTGACGGTGCCCCAGCGGTTCAGGACGCTCCCCGCCAGTGCGGCCAGGCGCAGGTCTGGGTCGCGCAACAGGGTCAGTCGGTCTTCGCCCGTGAGCAGGTCGGCGGCCAGCAGAAACTGCGCGGCGGCCATGCGGCGCTCGGGGTCGGTCTCCGTCAGCAGCGGGCGGGCGAGGTCGGCGGCCTGCACGGCACCCTGCATGGCGAGCACGAACAGGGCGAGGTAGGCGTGCGTTCCGCTGCCCGTCTCCACCGCCTGCCGGGCATTGGCCTTGTCTTCCAGGTAACCCAGTGCCCGGGTCAGGTGACCCCTGACCGTCTTCAGATCGGTGACGTCGTAGTTCAGGCCGAACCACACGCAGGCGGCGCGCAGGGTGGCGGCGAAGCGCAGCAGGTCTTCTTTCAGGATCAGGCGCAGCGTGCGGGTGAAGGCTTCCAGGCTGGCCTCGTCCACCGTTTCCAGGATCACCTGACGCAGACCCTCCTGGCGCTGCGCGGCCAGCAACAGGCCCTCTGCCAGCGCCCAGGCGTCCTCACGGGTGCTGGACAGCAGGGCGTTCGGCACGTGACGGCCCATTCGCGCCACCGGGTGCTGCGTGCCCGCCGTGTCGCGCAGCACGCTGAACACCTCCTCGTTTCCGTCGCTGATCGCCTGCCCCAGCAGCAGACCCACGCCGTGCGACTGCCAGGAGTTCAGCAGGCCCGCGTGAACGGCCAGCCACTCTATGGGCTGCGGGTACTCGCGGGTGGCGCTCCAGGTCTGCCACAGCCACGCCTGCGCGTGCGCCGCCGCCAGCCGGTGCCCGGGCGCGCGGAAGGCCCGGCGGGCGTACCCCTGCGGGTAGGGATGGCGGGTCAACAGGGCGTCCAGGGTGCGGGCCGCCACATCCGGGAGGTGTGGGAAGAACACGGCGGCAATGGCCTGCCGGGACGCGGCGTCGCTGGCGTGCAGGGCGTCGGTCAGGGCTTCCTGTACCCTCTGGCGCTCGTCGTGGTCACTGGGACCCTGGTGCTGTGTGCGTAACAGGGTTGCCAGTTCGGCGGGCAGCGTGCCCAGCCGCTCCTCGAATCCCGGTTTCCAGGGCTGCTGGTAGCCGCGCAGAAGTTCCTGAACGTCCACGCTCATCCGCCCGCCAGCGCGCTCAGGCGCAGGAGCAGCAGCGTGCTGTCAGGGCTTAGCGTCACGGGTTCGTCCAGCGCCGTAAGTTGCCGTTCGTCCACGAACACGTAGTACAGGCCGTCACCGAAGGCGGTCAGGGCGGTGCGTGCGGCTTCCTCGGCGCTCACCGCGCCGCCGCGTTCCTGCGGAGCCACGCCGATCCGGCCCGTGGCAGCGGCGTCCTGTAACTCCGGCTCGGTCAGGATACGCAGCAGGCCCACGGTATCCTGCCGCTCCTGGTAGGCTGCCACCTCGATTTCCACGAGGCGAGTGAGCAGACCGCGCAGGGTGTGCGGACCGTCCGGAAGTTCGACGGGGCGGCGTTCGAAGGGGGTACGGCGGCCTACGAGTTTCGTTTCGACGATCATGAACACCTCGCGCACGGTGGGTTGAATTACGACAGTGATGCTGTTCACCGTTCAGCTTACCGTAAAATCTTTAATATGTAAATAGCGTAAAGAACTCGATAATTCTGTCCTGGTCTGACTGGCCTGTGAGGTGAGCCGGTTCGGCATAGGACGGCCCGCGCATGACTCTGGAAAGGCCGCGCCAGTCGTGAAAATGTGCCCTGGCTGCCGACAGACTCCCTGCGAAAATAATGAAATCTGTTGAATCAATGGTCCGGACAGTTTCCAAATGGACAGAAAAGGGAATTGGGGAAACGCTGTCTGGGACGCTCAGCCAGCTCACCCCCTCCCAACCTCCCCCCTCAAGGGGGAGGGGTCAAAAACCCTGTGTTCAGTGTTCATCGGGTTTTCTGTGACGACACACTGAAACTGTCCAGACCATTGTGAGTAGCGGTGCCCCACTCCCGAGGTGAGAGCATGGCCTGGAAGTTCAACCGAGCGGAGCGAGTGCCAAACCGTATCATGAGGATTCTGGCCAATCAGTTATGCAATAACTGTTGATCCGACTGGAAGCGGGCAAGCGTGCCCAGGCGCGCTGTTCTGCCCAAAATAAGGAGTTGGAAAAACGGTGGGGTTCTGTTTTTATAACGGATTGGACGGAATCCGCATCAGGTCTCTGCGAACCAGAAGCGATCAGACCGGAAAATTCATCCTGAGTTATTGCTGTCTGTTCGCACTCCATCTCTGGGTGCATGGTCTGGATTTCTGAGTGCATGGTCTGGCGTGAGGAACCTGGCATGGCCCCTGCGTCAGGTGCGAGCAGGGTTGGCGGTATACTGGCGTTCCATGTCCAACCCGCTTGCCGCCAGCCAAACTCCAGCCAGCCAGCCTCCAGACCGCCGCCTCCAGGGGCAGGTCATCGCCGTGACCGGAGCCGACCAGGGGTACGGGCGGATCATCAGCAGCGCGCTGGCGCTGGCTGGGGCCGACGTGGTGCTGATCGGGGTGAACACCGAGTCTCTGGCCGCCCACGCCAGCAGCATCGAGTCCAGCACCGTCCGGGCCAGTGCGGGACAGCGTGAGCGCGGCGTGCTGGGTACTGAGCCGCAGGGCGGCACGGCCATCCCGATCAAGGCCGATGTGGGGGTGCCGCTCGACTGGCGCAGCGCCCAGACCCGGATTCTGGAGATTTTCGGGGTGCTGCACGGCGTGGTGCATCTGGCCGACAAGCGGGCGCACAGCACGTTCACGCTGCTCAGCGAAAACGAGTGGATGGACCTGTTCAACTGCAACGTCAAGTCGTCGGTGGCGATTGCCCAGCTGGCGCGGCGCAACATGCCAGACACCTGGCTGACCATCATCGGGCCGCACCTTGACGAAAAAGGGCTGCACGTCTCGCCTCAGCGCGGTGCCCTGAAGGGATTGGTCGAGCAGGCCCACACCGAGGAGTTGAGGGCCAATCTGGTGCTGCCCGGACGCGCGCCCAGCGGTGAGGAGGCGCTCGACAGGCCGCTGGCAGAAGCAGTGCTGGCCCTGGCCCTGCCGGAGTTGCGCCACCTCCAGGGCAATATTCTGCGCGTGCCGATGCCGCCCGTGCCGAGTGTGCGGGGCAGCGACGTGAACAGCCTGCAACCGGGCATGGAGTACGGGCGTGGCTGAGGTCTGAATCACGGGCTGGTTTGTAAACCCTCATCTGGCCGGTTAAAATGAAGGTCAGCTCAATGTTGCCCGTCTGAAACACTGAAGCAGTGGAGGACTCAACTGTGGAGTACAAGTCCAAGTCAAGGCGGTCCAGGCAGGCCGGTGACTCCTTGCTCCGGGTCAACCGGCAAGGCCTGACGGCCCAGCGCAGCTTGAGTCCTGATTTTAGCGTCCGGCGAGCGCCCCTCCTACCCACTCCTCACGTCAGCCCCAGACAGCTGCACCTGCAACGCACCGAGAAACAGCTCACCGACTTCACCCTGTCGCCCCTGGTGGCCCAGCGGCAGGCGCTGGCCCCGATGCTCGAAGGGCTTCACCTCCAGCGAGAGCTGCTGAGTTCGCAGGGTCCAGTCTCGCAGCGTCAGAGCCTGCAACGTCAGATCGGGGAACATCAGACTCTGCTCAACTCTCCTCGGCTACAAGTCGGGCAGTACGAGGTGGCGGTGCAACGGCAGGCCGATCTCCATACCCCGGTTGTCCCTTTGACTCAGCGGCCTCAGAGTCCAGCTCAGTGGAGCCAGGGCGGCCTGTGGGAAGTGCAGCGGGTGGCCGATGCAGGCAAACCGGGTCAGACCATCAGCCTGCGTGAACAGGAACAGTCGCAGCACCTGGGGGTGCTGCGTACCGTGGGCACCCAGCTGGGTCAGGGCTTCCGCACCGATACCGGCCCAGCCGTGCAGCGCTACGCCGAGTACGGTGCGGCGCTGGCCCCCTTTCAGCGGCTGGGCACCGGGACTGGACGGGCGGTGGTGACCACCGCCCTGATGCAGGTGCCGGCGTCGCAGCGTCAGGCGCTGCAACGCGCCATCGACGAGACCATCCAGCGCCAGCAGGCTCAGGAGAGCCAGGACCGGGCCATCATCGGGCTGCACAGCCTGCAACGCCAGCTGGAACACCTCGACGGTCAGGGCGAACAGCCGCTGATGGAACGCATTCAGGCGCGGCGGGGTAGCGGCAACCCGATTCCAGCGTCTCTCCGAAAAGTGTTGGAACTGGAGTTGAACCATGACCTGAGCCGGGTGCGGCTGCACGACGACGCCGAAGCCGACACGCTGGCGAAGAAGGTGAACGCCGTGGCGTTTACCACCGGACAGGACATCTTTTTCAAGGCCGGCACCTTCAATCCCAATACCCGCACTGGTGTGGAGCTGATCGCGCACGAGATCAAGCACACCAAGCAGCAGGCGCAGGGCACAGCCAAACCGGGCATCGACGGCGACGCCGGGCAGGAACACGACGCCCGCAGCTTCGGCAGCCAGTTCGCCGCCAAGGTCGATCTGGAGGCGCTGGCGGGGATGGGACACAAGGCGACGCCGACAAATGCCCAGCGTGGTCGGGTCTCGAAGACGCCCAGCATGGCCTCGGCTACTGGAACCCTGGCGACCAGCCATCTGGTCAGTGGGCGCCTGGCAGCCTCCCCGCTGCAACGCCTGGCTGCCACTCCCCTACAGCGGCGCCAGGACGTTCCCGATCAGACCAGGGTCAACAGCGCACAAGCTGGCGAACGTGGGTACGTGACTGCTGAGCAGGGAGTGCGGCTCTTTTCAGCACCCCATCAGGTCAGTGACTCAAGTCGCCGCGCCCTGCCAATCATCGTGCGCGGCACCGTCTTGCGGTTACTTGAACACAAGGAAGGCTGGTACAAGGTCAGCAGTCCAAGTGGTGTTGGGTACGTTGAGGGGCAGTTCATCAAGCCCCTGGAGGCTGGAAAACGCGGTTTGGCTGACGCTACCAGAGACCCCGGAGCCAGCGTTCACCGCGCCAAATCAGGCGACACCCTGTTGGGGATGGTCAAGCGGCATTTTGGTCTGTCAGCGGACAAGGAGACCTTCAAGAAACGCGGGCAGGACATGCGGTATTTCGCCAATGTGATCGTGTCCTCCAACAAGCCCGAGGCGTTTAAGGACAACCCCTCACTTGTTCAGCGCCTGTACGGCTTTACTGTGCCGGGCGGCGACGTTCTGGGCAAGGAATTGATCGCAGATACTGACTATCTGATTCCCAGCTATGGTTTTGCACTGGCTCAGACCAAGAATGTGGCGTCGGGTTCTCTCAGTGCCGAGCTGAGTAAGCTGGTGCAACACATGGCCCGCTTTACACACGATTACGGGACCGTGAAAAGCATCGCGAAGCAGAAGTATTACGGCCCAGGCATCAAGCGGGCAGTGCTGGACGCCCCCGCACAGCTGCTGGAAGGACTCATACAATTCGCCATTCTGTCCGGTGGAGTGCTGGCGCTAACCACCGGCATCGGCGCGGCAGTCGGGGCGCTAGCGGGTGGGGTCGGCGCGGCACCGGGCGCGGCTCTTGGCTTTGAGGCCGGGCTGGCCCTGCTGAACTACGTGGGCATCGGATTTCTGGTCGTGCTTGTGGGTAAACAACTCGGAGCCTTTGGCGGCTCACTGATGCAGGCTCTCAAACTCACCTGGGACGCAGAGGGCAGCCCAGCGCAGCTGGACAAGGCAGCCAAGGCCCTCTCGGACGCGTTGGAGATGCTGGTCAGTGTGTTGGTACAGGCGTTGATCGCGTACATTGCCAAAGCAGGCCTTGTAAAGTTGGGTAAGACTCCGTTCGGTAGGCAGATCGGGCTAGCCATTAGAGAAAGCCCGGCAGGTAAGTGGTTGAGTGGGCGTGGGCAAAGCGCGAAAACGTTGCCAGAGCAGAAGTCGGAAACTACTGGGGCGGCTGGGACTCGGCCCAAAAGAATTCCTAGGAGTCCAGCACAGCAGGCATACAGGAGAAATAGCAGCGCTGCCAGACGAACAAAATATGAATACACTCCGAAAACCAGATCAGGCACGCAGCTTCAACAGGATGTAAGTCCTGCTTTGCGAACTGGCGAAACTACTGTACAGGCACAACGACGTATGCAATTGGCATTGAGAGAAATTGCAGTGCGCCAGAAGGTCCCCACAACTAAGAATCCGTCACAAACACCGTCTAGGGAAGCAATGCGTCTTGCAAAAACTAAGCAAAAAAATACTAAAAGACCGAATAAAAATCCTGGTGGAAGTTATATAGATAACATGCTCGATAAATATGGGATCAAAGTTAAGGGAGATTTTCCTGAAACTGCAAAACCCGATAGTATTCTGTTCCGGACAGATGCAAAGGGGAATGTAACCTATTACGCAACGTATGACAACTTTGGTAGAATAGTCTCAAGGGTTGACATTAATCCGCTTTCAGCCCCACACAACGGAACGCCACCGCCTCATGCAGTCTTCTATCACTATGTGACTAGGCAAACCCCCAACGGCCCTATTCAAAATAGAATTACATCAAGTGGGAAAGAGGCTATAGATGTCAAGACAATGCCAGACTTCATACCCACTAGGAAACGCTAACCATGCCAATTGAAATCTCGATTCTTCCTGGCTATACAGACTGGAAAAAGGCATCCCCAGACCACCCTGAGTTTATGATAGCGTTCAACACACGAATAATAGGATTTGCCTCTGCTTTGGAAATTATAAGCCCATTGGTTAAAATTGTGGATGAAATGTACATTCGGATCTCTCAAAACTCTGACCCAGACGACTATAAGGGTTATTTCGGGAGTTCTTTGTCGCTCAGCGAGATCGAGAGTCGAGTCAATCGGCTCAGAATTAAGGATTTGTTTCAGCATGATCCTCTGACTGATGAGATGGATTCACAACTCTTATCCTATTTTGCAATCGAAGTAAAGAAGTACTGGGAATTTAACTTAAAGAGCGGCTTTCCTAATAAGTATTTTATAGTATCAATTCTTGATCCTGATGTTGACCCAGAAGTGACATTTTTCTTGATGAGGGGCTTAGAGTGATATTAGCTACTTAATACAAGTTGCTAATAAATGGGAACTTGGCTAAAATGGGACGGATCTAAATGGGTGGTCGGGCAATTCTTCCTGGCACCGTAAGTGAGGCAATTATAAAAGAGAGCATTGAACAAATCATCAACAACTGCCTGGATTTTGAATACGATGATCAACCCGACACGCTCAATGGATATAATGGCCTCATCGCGCATTTATGGCTCATCGCCCAGGACCGGGGACAGGTGACTGAGTTTGTGTCAGTTTTGCAAGCCCTGTTGATGTCAGAAGATCCGACTGTTGAATTGAATTCAATGTTTGTAGGAGGCTCCTGTAAGCATGACATTCACGACCTCTCGCGGCACGTCTTGCAGCGTCAGCCCAGCGCCCAGTCTGGATTTCCCCCGACTTATACGGCGTGATAAAAGGGGCTATGTTTGGCCTGACCCAGAGGTTTTTCTGATGCGCTGTCCCTACTGCTCGGCCCCCGACAGCAAGGTGGTCAA